>JANQEJ010000068.1 GCA_028278425.1 Planctomycetota bacterium
ACCAAGCGTCCTGGCACCACTCCCACACGTTGCCGTGCACGTCCACCAACCCGAAGGGGTTCGCGGGCTTCTCCCCGACCGGGTGCAGGCGCTGCTCCGAGTTGTCGTCGTACCAGCCGACCTCCGCCAGCATCGGGTCATCGTCCCCCGACCAGAAACGCGTCGTCGTCCCCGCGCGGCACGCGTACTCCCACTCCGCTTCCGTGGGCAGCCGCAGGCCGGCCCACTCGCAGTACTTCCGAGCCTCCTCCCAGGACACACCGACCACCGGCTGGCGCGCCTGGTTGTACGCCTCGTCGGCCCAGTACTCGGGGGGGGGCACCTGGGGATTCGCCTCGAGGAAGCGTGCATACTCCTCGTTCGTCACCGGGGCGACGCCGACCAAGAAGTCCGGCACCACGACCTCGTGCTGCTCCCCCTCGGCGCTCCAACGCCCTTCCTCTTCCTTGGGTGAACCCATGAGGAACTTGCCGCCGGGGATTCGCACCAGCTCGTAGCCGCCGCGCGGCGCGAGCACGCGCTCGCCTTCCTCCTTCCCCGACAAGGCGAAGACGCCCCTGGGTTGCATCGCCTCGGCGACGCGCCTGGAGAGCTCTGGGTCCAGGAGCGGGAGTATGGACCGCGCCGCTTCGGACATCGCTCCGCCGGCAGCCCGGCTTCGCGCGATCTTCTCGAACGGAGCGGTATCCACGTCCCGCAGCGAGTCCGGGGCCCGATCGCGTAGTACCTGAGCGGCCCAGTACCGCTGCGGCCACCGGGCGTCGTCCCTGGGCTCGGCGCTCGCCAGAAGGCTAACGAAGGGCTTTGGATCGAGGGAACGCGCGTCCCGGACGAGCTCGTTCACGCGGGCAGCGTGGGGCTCGAAGTCCTCCCACTGGAGCAGCTCCGCGAGCAGCGGCGTGAGCAACCCGAAGTCGTCCTCGGCCACGAGCAGCCGCAGCGGCTCTCGCCACCAGCTCTTGCGCGCGTAGCCGGCGACCTTTTGGATCTCCCCGCGGAACGCGTCCGCGTCGCTGGCGCGCGAGACCAGGCGGCGGCGCAGCTCGAGGGCGGCAAAGTACTCCTGGAAGCGAAGGTGCAGGAAACCGTACTCGCCGTCGCCCTTGCCGACGAGGAGCCCGCTCTCGTTCTGGACGTTCTCGAGGAAGCTCGCGGCCGTCACGTCGCTCCAGCTAACCTCCCGGAGGGCCGCGGCGACCTCCTCGGCGAAGCCCGACTCCTCCGCTTGCGCCGACGCGCGCTCGTGCTCGTGCAGCCAGAGGGCCACGCGCTGGAGGACCAACCGTGCCGAGCGGGCCTCGTACGTGCGCTTCATCTGCTTGGAGTCGCGCCACATCTCGAGCAGCACGTCCGCGGTCGCCTCGAGGAACCGCGGCAGGTCGCGCGGCAGCGTGTTGCGTTCGCGGTGGACGAGGCAGATCGCCGTTAGTAGCAGCGGGTTGTGCGTCAGCGCGAAGATCCGGTTGTCGTGCGCCTCCCGCGCGATGCTCGCCAGAAGGTCGTCGGCCCGTGCGCGCGCCTTCTCGCGGACGCGGCGCAATTGCTCCTCCGAGGCGCCGTCCTCCCGGGCGAGGGCCGCTTCGACCGTGTCGTACCATTGACGAACGAAGGCCTCGACCTGCTCGGTGTCGAGCGCCTTGAGGTGCAGCCGGAGTGCGGGATCGTTCTCGCGCTCCTCGTAGCCCGCGTACCGGCAGGAGGCCAGGATGCGGTGGTGACGGCGCAGGCGTTCGATCCATCCGCGCACCTCGTCGCGGCGCGCCTGGGGCACCTCGTCGATGCCGTCGAGACAGAGCAGGAGCTTCCGCTTGCGCCAGAGCTCCTTCGCGAAGGCGCGGCGGTAGCCTGCGTCGACCAGAGTGCGCTCGAAGAACTTCTCCAGGCTGTCGTCGTCTTCCCGGAGGAAACGCAACGGGAGGAACACCGGCACGAAGTCGGCCAGGGCGGCGAGAGCCTCCTCGCCGCGTGCCAGGGCGAGGACGACGCGGCGAAGCTGCGTGGTCTTCCCCGAGCCGGGGTGGCCGAGGAGGACGATCACGCGCAGGTCGTCGGCGAGTCGCGGCAGGGCTTTGATCAGCGAGAGCGTGCCTCCCTCGCCACGCTCAAAGGGATCCTCCTCGTGTCGCTTGCGCGCGTCGCCTAGCTCGGCGGGTTCCCACCGGACGTCGAGATCCACGTAGAGCTCCTCGAAGCGCATCGGCACGCGGATGCCCTTGCGAAAGCCGACGAGGCGCAGTCGGCTGTGGTCGTACTCGAGCTGCTCGTAGTACTCGGAGAGCGTCGCGGCGAACTCGTCTTCGACCTCCGGCGCCGACTCCGGCGCGCGGCCGGTCGATCTCACGGGGCTTCCCTCGGCGCGCCGGCGATCGCGGTGCTCGATCAGGGCCTGATAGACCTGGAGCTCGAGGTCGGCGTCGGTGAACGGCCTCGGCATGACCTCCTCGGACACACGTCGTTTGAACAGCTCCAGCTTGTGCTGCTTGAGGAAGCGGTCGGGGCCGTCGTCGAACTCGCGCTCGATTTCGGAGACGGGCTGACTCGTGACGAAGAGCAGCCGCGGCTTCCCGGCTACGGCGGCCGCGTCGTACTCGAGCTCGGTGATCGACAGCTCCTCGCCGGGGGGGATCCAGCCGTAGCGCCAGCCGAGGAGGCCGACGTAGACGTCCGCCTTCCGAACGGCGTCGAGGCACGCGTGCTTCGTCGGGCGCTCGTCGGCGGTCATCGCCTCCATCGTCACGGGGACCATGAGGGCACGCTCGACCGCCCGGCGGATCTTGCGCCGACGCCCGACGTTCTCGACGTACGTGGACGAGATGAACACGTGCAGCGGCGCCGTGGGGTCGACGGCCGGGAGGGCGCGCGAGTCCTGCTCCTGCCGCACCGCGTCGAGGTAGCGCGCCGGGATCGCTTCGGCGAGCAGCCTGCAGCTCTTCCCGCCGAGACGCGTCGTGCGACCCGCCAGGATCCGGCTTACCGTTGCCTGTGCTAGCCCCGTCCGCTCGGTGAGCTCACGCTGACGCAGGTCCTCCGTCTCCCACCAGAGTCGCAGGGCCTCGATCAGCTCGACGCCGCTTGGCTCCGCCGTCTCCGAGGTCATCTACGTACGACCACGACGCGCGGCCCGCCCGCGTCGGCCTCCAGGTAGAAGCGGCGAAGCCTGCGGCCGCTCGTACGGTCGCGAAGATCGAAGCCGCGTCCGACACCGGCCCTCGGGAGCTCGAGGCGACCACGGATGTCCGCTGGGAATTCGGCGCCGTGCTCGTCGACGGCGACCACCTCCGCGTCGGGGACGCCGTTCGGATCCTCCGCCCAGGCGGCCAGCGACGGAGGCTCAGGCGGTTCGCCTCGGCCGGCTTCCCGCGCCCGGCGCACGGCCCACGCCCAGGCGGCCAGCGCCACCAGGAGTCCGAGCCCGGAAGCCCAAGCTCCGGCCGTGGTCGGGTCGAGGTTGGCGACCAGAGAGACTCTTTCGGCGTCCATTGCAGCGGGACTTTAGCCGAATCTGCCGAAAGAGTGGAGAGTAAAATGGATGAATATCCATCCATTTCGAGACCCCCAAGCCCCCTAGTTCGCCGCCAGCGTGTCCGTCTCCTTCGCGATGTCGCCCTTCCACATCTCGTCGCGGTTGGCCTGACCGGCCTTCTCGCGCTTGGCCTCGAGTTGGCGGGCCACCAGATCCGCGTGGGTCGTGAAGTAGGGCAGGCTGACGCCGACGAGGTCGGCGACCCGCTCGAAGTTCTTCCCCTCGAGGAACGCCGCGAGGTCGTCGCAGAGCATCGAGATCATCTCGTACCCCTGGAGCATCGCGCCGGTGCAGATCTGCACGGTGTGCGCGCCGACGGCCATGAACTGGACGGCGTCGGCGGCGGACTCGACGCCGCCCATGCCGGAGAGGGTGACGCCGGGGCAGGCGCGGCCGATCTCCATCACCTGGCGGAGCGCGATCGGGCGGACGGCCTGGCAGGAGTAGCCGCCGGGCTCCGAGTAACCCTCGACCGTCGGCATCGGGCGGAGCGTGTCGAGATTGATGCCGATGATCGCGAGGATCGTGTTGATCGCGCTGATGCCGTCGGCGCCGCCGGCGACGGCGGCTTTGGCGGGCACGGTGATGTCGGTGATGTTGGGCGTCATCTTGGCCCAGACCGGGACCGTCGACACGGACTTCACCCAGCTCACGACCTCCTCGACGATCTCCGGGTTCTGGCCCATCGCGGCGCCCATCTTGCGCTCGGGCAGGCCGTGCGGGCACGAGAGGTTGAGCTCGAAGGCGTCGACGCCGGTGGCCTGCGTGCGCTCGGTGATCTCGACCCAGCGGTCCTTCTCGTACTCCTCCATGATGGAGGCGATCAGCATGTGGTCGGGGTAGGCGGCCTTGCAGTCGGCGAGCTCTTCCAGCCACAGGTCGAACGGGCGGTCGGAGATCAGCTCGATGTTCTGGAAGCCGATCACCTCCTCGTGCTCGCGCGAGCGGAGCTTGCCGTAGCGCGGCACGCAGTTGTGGACCTTCTCGTTCTCGAGGCTGATCGTCTTGCAGACGATGCCGCCCCAGCCGAGCTCGAAGGAACGCTTGATCACCTTGCCGTTCGTGCCGGGAGGACCCGAAGCGAGCACGAAGGGGTTCGGGAAGCGCATCCCGTTGACTTCGATCGATAGGTCCGTCATCAGCCGTCCCCCATCGCGGCGAAGGCTTCGCCTGTGAGCTCGAGTGCCTCGCCGACCTCGGAAGCGCCGACGGTCATCGGCGGCGCGATCCGCATCACGTTGCCGTAGAGGCCGCCCTTGCCGAGGAGGAGGCCGCGCTTCTTCGTCTCCTCCATGAGCCGCGCGGCGGCGGCGGCGTTGGGCGTGCGGTCGCCGGCGGTCTCGTCGGCGACGAGCTCGATGGCCTGCATCAAGCCTTTGCCGCGCACGTCGCCGATCGTCTTCGGGAAACGGCGTTGCAGCTCTTCGAGGCCGGCGCGCAGGCGCGCGCCCTGCTCCTCGCAGTTGGCCGGCAGGTTCTCCGCCTCGATCACGTCGAGCGTGGCCTCGGCGGCGACGCAGGACATCGGGTTGCCGCCGAAGGTCGAGAGCGTCAGTGCCTTGAACGCGTCGGCCACCTCCGGCGTCGCGATCGTGACGCCCATCGGCATGCCGTTGGCGACGCCCTTGGCCATCGTCATCACCTCGGGCTCGACGCCCCAGTGCTCGATGCCGAACATCTTGCCGCCGAGGCGGCCGAGGCCGGTCTGGACCTCGTCGCAGATGAAGATGCCGCCGTGCTTGCGGACGATGTCGACGGCGATCTGGAAGTACTCCGGCGGCGGCGTGACGAAGCCGCCGACGCCCTGGATCGGCTCGGCGAGGAAGCCGGCGACCTTGCCGGTGGTCGTCGTCTGGATGAGCTCCTCGATGTCGGTCGCGCATTTCACCTCGCAGCTCGGGTAGGAGAGCCCGAGCGGGCAGCGGTAGCAGTACGGCGACATCGCGTGCTTGATCGCGGCGATCTGCGTCGGCACCGCGCGCCAGCTCGCGTGCGCGGTCAGCGACTGCGCGAGGATCGACCGGCCGGAGTAGCCGTGGCGCAGCGCGATGACCTCCTGCGCGCCGGTGTAGACCTGCGCGAGCGTGACCGCGGTCTCGTCCGCCTCGGTGCCGGAGTTTGTGAAGAAGGTCTTCTTCAGGTTGCCCGGCGTGATGCGCGCGAGGCGCTCGGCCAGCTCGACGATCGGGATCGTCGGGTAGAGCGTCGAGACGTGTCCCAGCCGGTCGATCTGCGCCTTGAGCGGCTCGGTTACGCGCGGGTCGCAGTGGCCGATCGACACCGTGAGGATGCCGCCGAAGAAGTCGAGGTACTCCTTGCCGTCGGTGTCGCGCACGCGGAGTCCCGCGCCGGCCTCGAGCGCGAGCGGCTCCTCGTAGTAGTTGATGACCGACGGGAAGAGGAACTCGTCGTGCTTCCTGCGGACCTCGTTGCCGAGGCCGCTTTGCTCGAGCGTTTCGTCAGGCATCGTGGCGACTCTTGCGCTTGAGGTAACGCCCCCTGCCGGGCGTCCCGGTGAAGTTGCCGTTCTCGATGATCACCTCGCCGCGCGAGAGCACGGTCTTCGTCACGCCCTGCACGCGCCGGCCCTCGTACGGGTTGTAGTCGACCCGCATGTGGTGCGTCTCGGCGGAGATCTCCCAGAAGTCGTCGGGATCGAAGATCACGATGTCCGCGTCGCTGCCGGGCGCGATCGTGCCCTTCTTTGGGAAGAGGCCGAAAATCTTCGCCGGCTGCGTCGAGGTCAGCTCGACCCAGCGGTTGACCGAGATGCGCTTGCCGACGACGCCGCCGTCGTAGGTCAAGGACATCCGCGTCTCGATGCCGGGCGCGCCGTTCGGGATCTTCGAGAAGTCGTCCCGGCCGAGGAGCTTGCCCTCGTTGTCGTTGAAGCAGAACGGGCAGTGGTCGGTCGAGATCGCCTGCAGGTCGTTGTACTGGAGACCGCGCCAGAGCTGGTCCTGCTTGGCCTTGTCGCGCAGCGGCGGCGACATGACGTACTTGGCGCCGTCGAAGCCCGGCTCCTCGTAGTTGTCGTAAGACAGGAAGAGGTACTGCGGGCACGTCTCGGCGAACGCGGCGACGCCGCGGTCGCGCGCGGCGGTGACCTCGGCCAAAGCCTCGGCGGCGGAGAGGTGCACGATGTAGACCGGCACGTCGGCCATCTCGGCGAGGCAGATCGCCCGGTGCGTCGCCTCGGCCTCCGCCTTCGGCGGCCGCGTGAGGGCGTGGTACTTCGGCTCGGTGTTCCCGCGCTTCAGCGCCTGCTCGACCAGCACGTCGATCACGAGCCCGTTCTCCGCGTGCATGCAGATCGTCGCGCCGACGTCGCCGGCGGTCTGCATCGCGCGGAAGATCGACCCGTCGTCCATGTAGAAGACGCCGGGGTAGGCCATGAAGAGCTTGAAGGAGGTCACGCCCTCCTCGACGATCTCGCCCATCTCGCGGCCGATGTCCTCGGTGTACTCGCGCAGGATCATGTGGAAGCCGTAGTCGATCGCGGCCTTGCCCTCGGCCTTGGACATCCACGTCTCCCAGGCCTGGCGGATCGTCCCGCCCTGCTCCTGGATCGCGAAGTCGACGAGGCACGTCGTTCCACCGAAGGCGGCCGCGATCGTCCCGGTCTCGAAGTCGTCGCTCGAGAACGTCCCGCCGAAGGGCATGTCGAGGTGCGTGTGCGCGTCGATGCCGCCGGGGATGACGAGCTTGCCGGACGCGTCGATGGTCTTGTCGGCCTGAACGTCGAGGCTCGTCCCGATCGAGTGGATCGTCTCGCCGTCGACGAGGACGTCGCCGACGTAGGTGTCGGTCGCGGTGACGATCGTTCCGCTCTTGATCAAGGTCTTCATCGCTTTCTCCTCAGGGCAAGAGCCCGACCATGTCCTCGTACGTCTCCGGCCGGCGGTCGCGGTAGAACTGCCAGACGCGGCGCACCTCCTCGATCATCTCGAGGTCCATCTCCGCGGTGACGAGCTCGCTCTCGTCCTCGGAGCCCTCCGCGAGGAAGTTGCCGCGCGGGTCGACGAAGTAGGATGTGCCGTAGAACTTGCCGATCCCCCACGGCGCTTCCGTGCCGACGCGGTTGATGCAGCCCATGAAGTAGCCGTTGGCGACGGCGTGCGCGGGTTGCTCGAGCTTCCACAGGTACTGGGAGAGCCCGGCGACCGTCGCCGACGGGTTGAACACCACTTCGGCGCCGTTCAGGCCGAGCAGCCGCGCTCCCTCGGGGAAGTGGCGGTCGTAGCAGATGTAGACGCCGACCTGGCAGTAGCGCGTCTGGAACACCGGGTAGCCGAGGTTGCCGGGCTTGAAGAAGTACTTCTCCCAGAAGCCCGACGTGTGCGGGATGTGGTTCTTTCTGTACTTGCCGAGGTACGAGCCGTCGGCGTCGATCACCGCGGCGGTGTTGTAGTAGACGCCGGCCTGCTCGCGCTCGTAGACGGGCACGACCATCACCATCTCGTGCTTCTTGGCGTAGGGCGTCAGCGCCTCGGTCGTCGGCCCGGGCACCGGCTCGGCGGCGTCGTACCAGCGCTGGTCCTGGCTCGGGCAGAAGTAGGGACCGTTGAAGATCTCCTGCAGGCAGAGGAGCTGGACGCCCTGTTCACCCGCCTGCTCGATGAACGGCAGGTGCGCCTCGAAGGCCGCGGTCTGGATCTCCTTGACCGAGACGGTCTCGTCGTTGATCGGGTTCTCGCACTGGATCAGACCGCCCTTGACGATTCTTGCCATGTTCCTACCAGCGTGAGATGACGACCTTGCGGTCGGTGAAGAAGTCGAAGGCCTCACGCCCGTGCGCCTTGAGGTCCCCGAAGAAAGAGCCCTTCGCGCCGCCGAAGCCGAAGAACGACATGGGAGCGGCGACGCCGATGTTGACGCCGGCCATGCTGGCGTCGATCTCGTAGCGGAAGCGGCGCGCGTTCTTGCCGCTCGTCGTGAAGATCGAGCTCGCGTTGGCGAGCGGGTGCTTGCCCGCGATGTCGAGCGCCTCGTCGAGGTCCTCCGCCGGCATCATGCAGAGCACGGGTCCGAAGATCTCCTCGCTGCCGACCTTCATGTCGGGCTTGACTTTGTCGAAGAGCGTCGGGCCGACGAAGAAACCGCCCTCGCCCTGGCCCTGCTCGCGCCCGTCGACGACGAGCTCCGCCCCCTCCTCGACGCCGGTCTCGATGTAGCCGACGACCTTTTCCTTGTGCCCCGCCGAGATCAGCGGGCCCATCGTCACGCCGTCCTGCGCGCCGTCGCCGATGCGGATGGCCTTGGCGCGCTCGATCAGGCCCTGGCGCACCTCGTCGTGGCAGCCGCCCACCGGGACGACGACGCTCGCGGCGAGGCAGCGCTCGCCCGCGCAGCCGAAGGCGGACTCCGCGACGGCGTCGAGCGCGGCGTCCATCTCCGCGTCCGGCATGACGACGATGAAGTTCTTCGCGCCGCCGAGGGCCTGCACGCGCTTCCCGTGCGCGGCGGCGGTCTTGTAGACGTGCTCCGCCACCGGCGACGAGCCGACGAAGGAGATGCCCTTGATGGTCGGGTGCTCGAGGAGCGCGTTGACCGTCTCCTTGCCGCCGTTCACCAGGTTGAGCACCCCGGGCGGGAAGCCCGCCTCGTGGATGAGCTCCCACACGAGCTTCTGGCTGAACGGCACCTGCTCGGAGGGCTTGCAGATGAAGGTGTTCCCGCAGGCGACGGCGAACGGGAAGAACCACATCGGCACCATCGCGGGGAAGTTGAAGGGAGCGATGCAGGCGAAGACGCCCATCGGCTGGCGCACCGACTCGCAGTCGATGCCGCTCGCGATGTCCTCCAGGGATTGCCCCATCAGCAGCGAGGGCGCGCCGGTCGCCACCTCGACCATCTGGATCCCGCGCCGCACGCTGCCGCGCGCCTCCGGCAGCGTCTTGCCGTTCTCGCGCGTCACGATCGCGGCGAGCTCCTCGGCGTGCTTCTCGAGCAGGAACTTGAGCTCAAAGAGGAACTGCACCCGGTCCTCGACCGGCCGCTCGCGCCACGCCGGGAAGGCGTCGGCCGCCGCCCGCGCCGCCGCGTCCACCTCCCCCGCCCCGCCGAGCGGCGTCTCGCCGATCACCTCGCCGGTGGCGGGGTTGGTCACCGCGTGGAACGCGCTCGCCTCGACGTCGATCCACTCGCCGCCGACGTAATTCTTTAATCTCTGGACCATGGTCTATCGAATGGGGGGTGGAAGTCCGGATCGTATCCACCTCCCCCGAGAACCACAAAGGAGACCCACCGATGACCGATCCCAAGTCGCCCCAGAAGATGCCCTACGTCATGCAGGTCGAGCCGGGCACCTACGCCTGGTGCTCGTGCGGGCAGAGCGCCAACCAGCCGTACTGCGACGGGTCGCACGCGGGGACGGAGTTCCGGCCCGAGGTGGTGAAGATCGAGGAGACGAAGAACGTCGCGTGGTGCGGTTGCAAGCGGTCGGCGGCGGGCGCGATGTGTGACGGGACACACGCGAAGCTTTAGGTCCGACCTCGTTTCCAACCGCGGAGATCGCGTGCGCCGCGCACGACGCCAAGGATGATCACCTCGTCGTCAGCGACCCTGTAGATCAACCGGTACGAAGTAGACGAATACTTCACGCATCGCCTCCTCGCTGAACTCCGGTACCACCCTGCCCCGTTCGGAGAGCTCGGCGAGCGAAACGGCCGTCCGCAGGACGATCTCGAGGACGTTCCCGGCGGCCTGTGGTGACTCCTCGGCGATGTAGGCCAGGATTCCCTCCAGACCGTCGCGCGCTCGTTCGGTCCAAACTACCCGGCGCGCCCGACCTGCCATTTGCGCCGGAGTTCCTCTTCCACCTGCTCCTGGGGAATCACGCGGCCGGCATCCGCGTCGGCAAGCCCCTCCTCGACCAGCCGCATCACGTAGAGGTGATACTGGACGTCTTCCAGACTGCAGTTGTCGGGAAGCCGCTCGAGAAGCTCGCGAACCTTGTCTTTGTCGTCAGACATGAGGTCAGCCGGAGATTCTAGCACACAGACATGGGGATCGTGTCCGAGTCGCCCGGCGGTCCAGCAGATGGGCTACTCCGCTCTACAGTTCGAAGCGGCGCGCCACGTCGATCGCCTTTTCTCCTGAGAAACTGATCGTCGCGCTACCCTCGCCGGCGACGATCCACCGCACGCGCAACTCCCCGCGTCCGCCGATGCCGCTCTCGCGCAAGAGCCGCTCCGGCTCGCGCTCCTGAAGCGTGATCCGCTCCGGTCGGTAGCGATCTGTACGCACGCCGCCGGCGAGAACCTCGATCCCTTCGCCCTCGAGCGTGATCACGTCCGGCACGCCGATCTTCTTGCTCGCGGCCATCGCGGTGCGCGTGGGGATCGGACGAACGTTCCGAATCACGACGTCGACCGCCTTGGCGCCGCCGTCGAGCTCGGTCACGACCGGCTCCTCGATCGTCACCTCCGGCATCGCCTCGGCGTGGTGGATGCAGAAGGCGGCGTTGCGGTGGAGCATCTCTTCGATGAGGAAGGTCGGCGGCACGCGGCCCACGTCCTTCTTGAACCCGCCGATCTCGATCTCGCCGTAGAGCGGGTGGTCGTACGGCTTCCAGTCGACGAACCCCGCCCCCATCAGGAGCTTGTCGTCGAACCAGTGGCGGTCCTCGTAGAACGCGGCGAAGCCGCGCCCGCTCTCCTGCTCCTCGTGCGGGAAGTTGCGGTCGCGCGTCCAGAGCTCGTTCGTGAAGCTCATGATCCCGAGGCCCTCGTACGTCCACGTGACGAGCCCGCCGAAGACCGTGTAGAGGTCCTTCCAGATGATCATGTAGCGGTAGAAGGGGAGCATGCGCTCGCCGTTCTTCCCGAGCTCGTCGTAGACGCGCACGTCGGCGCTCGGGTAGGAGCCGTAGCTCTCCGCCCCCGGGCCGCGCAGGATCATCCCGCCCATGTTGTGGAAGGACTGCACTGCGGCGATGTTCGGGTGCTCGAGGATGAAGCGCGCGACGCTGCGCGTCTCCGGCCAGTAGAGCGGATACGGCCCCGCGCCCCGCTGCACGTGCTCGGGCATCCAGAGCGACGGCCACGCGCGGTTCATGTCGTAGCCGCCGACGCCGTCCTCGTTGATGCGGCCGTCGCCGTCGTCGTCGGTTCCCTCGGAGCCGAGCATCACCCAGTCGCCGCGCTCGTCGGAGTCGCGCGGCAGGCGCTCGAGGATGCGCGGGTCGTCGGGGTGGAGGCGGTGCGTGCCTTCGCCGGGCACGTGCTTCCGCATCTGCACGATGCTCCCGTCGCCGTCGAGGTCGTCGGCGGGATCCTCGTCGAAGAGGCCGTCGCGGTCGCTGTCCACCGGCTGCGGGCCGGTGCGCGACGACGAGGCGCTGTGCGCGCCCTCGAACCAGCGGTCGCGGCCGTCGGGGTTCAGCGACGGCAGCAGATAGAACGCGGCGCGGTCGACGAGCTCGGTCACGCGCTCGTTCGAGCCGTGGTTCTCGAGCAAGTACCACGCGAGGTACGCGATCGCCTCGCTCCCCTGCACCTCGTTGCCGTGGATGTTGCCGTCGACCCACATCGCGGGCTTCGACTCCGCCGGGCCCGTCGCGGGGTTGTTGAGCGTGTAGACGCGCATCTCGCGGCTCTCGACGCTGTGGCCGATGACCTCCATCGAGAAGAAGTCGGGCCACTGCGCGACGAGCCGGTCCATGTGCGCGAGCAGCTCGCCGTAGTCGTACAGCCGGTTCCACGGGATCTCGACTTTGGGCGCGCGGCCGGCGCCGAGGCCGGGGAAGCCCTCGTCGCCAGCCTGTTGCGGAGCCCAAAGCGACAGCGGTAACAAAGGCGGCAGCGCTGCCAGAAGCGTCGTCGCGATCATCGCACCACCTCCGCTTTCTTCTGAGCGATACCGGCGTGCGTCGTCTCCACGGTCACGCCGATCTCCATGCTCTCGGGCCCTGTGACGAGCCACGTGAACTCCTCGCGGCCGCCCGCGCCGTCGAGGACGCTGACCGACTCCCGCGCGCGGCCGGCGAGCAGCTCGCCCGCCTCGGGCAGGACGAGCTTCACGAGCGCCGGCCGGACCGTGCGCGTCCGCCGCGCCGAACGCGTTTGCAGCGGGAGCAGCCCGTTGTTCTCGATCGCCGCTTCGACGCGCCACACGTTGGCGTCGAGCGGCGTCGCCGTGCACTCGACGAGCTCCACGCGCGCCAGCGCGTCGCTCAGGCCGAGCAGGAACGCGAGGTGCTCGTCGGCGATCTCGTCCCACTCGGACTCCGGCGGCTCGATGCGCGCGTAGGGCGCGAAGCCGCCGATCTCGACCGGACCGAGCTCCGGATGCTCGAAGGGCTTCCAGTCGAGGAAGCGCCAGGACTCCGCTTCGCCCTGTTCGTCGATCCAGGCGAGACGCTTGGCGTCGTCGGACGGTTCTTCCTTCTTCGCCGTCTCCTCCTCGCCCTCTTCCGACTCCTCTTCTTCCGGCGGATCGCTCATCGGCATGTCCCAGAGCACGGCGTTCAGCGCAAGCAGCCCGCGGTGGTCGTAGCAGAAGCGTTGGAACGTCCCTTCGTCCGCTTCCGAGCTCTTCGCCTCCGAACCGGTCGCTTCGCGGTACCGCTCGCCGAGCTCCTTCAGGAGCGCGGCGTCGGATTCGAGCACGCCGGCCGGCGGAATGCGCTTCACCGACGGCGCGTCGTCCTTCACGCTCTTCGGCGCCTCGACGAGGTTGTCGAGCTCGTCGTACGTCACGACGAGCGCCACGTCGTCGTGCGCGAGGAAGAATTCCGCGAGCGCGAGCGCCTCCGGCTCGTCCGTCGGGAAGAGTCCCGCGTACGGCTCGTGCTGTTCCCAGCCCGAAGCGAAGTTGCGGTTGACGAGCGTATCCGCCGCCGGGTCCTCGGCCACGTCTTCGTCGCCGTCCGCGTCGCGACCCTCGACGTACGTCTTCCACCTGCCGCGCTGTCCCTTGTTCGAGTCCGCCTCGACCATCGCGCGCGGATCGGTGGGATCGGCGACCCACGTCCCCTCGGGGTCCTCGACGCGGATCGTCGCGATCGCGCCGTCGCCGTCGACGTCGGCCGGACCGTCCTCGCCGAAACGCCCGTCGCGGTCGTTGTCGACGCCGTGGCCGCCCGCGCGGCGCTCGGAGCGCGGCGTGTCGAACCGCGCCTCGGCGGCGTCGGGGTTTCCGCGCGGGAGCACGTACACGTTCGTGCGGTCGAGAAACGAGCGGATCGCTTCGTCGGTCGCATAACCCTCGGCCAGCTTCCGGGCGTGATGGAGCGCGACGCCGCTCGCGAAGACGCGCGGCCCGTCGAGGTTGGCGACCAAGAGGATCGCCGGCTTGCCTTCCACCGCGGGGCCGATGCGCACGCCCTCGATCGCGCGGTTCCCGCGGGAACGACCGATCGAAAGCAGCTCGACGTGCTCGTGCGTGTCGGCGAGCACGTGCAGCGAAACGGTGAGCTCGTCGTGGGCGAGGAGCTCGACGCCGGGCTCCTGCGCCGCGGGGAAGACGGAAACGAGCGCGAGGAAAAGGATGGGGTGGTGCATGGGCCGCACATGAAACCCGATGGCGCGCGCTTCGCGCCTGCCTTTTCGTAACGCTTATGGGAGAATCCCCCCGATGACCGGGACGACGCTTCGCTTCACCCTCAACGGCAGCCACACCGAAGTCTCGCCGCGCCCGGGCGAATCGCTGCTCGAAACGCTGCGCAACCGCTGCGGCATCCTCTCGACGAAGGACGGTTGCAGCCCGCAGGGCCAGTGCGGTTGCTGCCTGGCGCTGGTCGGCGGCCGCGCGGTCGTCACCTGCGCGATGCCGGCCGAGAAGGCGGCGGGCAAGGACGTCGTCACGCTCGAAGGGCTCGACCCGGCGGAGACGGAGCTCCTCGCGAAGTCCTTCGTCGCGGCGGCGGGCCTGCAGTGCGGCTTCTGCATCCCCGGCATTGCGCTGCGGGCGAAGCACCTCGTCGACGCAAACGCCTCGCCGACGCGCGAGGAGATCGCGCGCGGCATCGACGTACACCTCTGCCGCTGCACGGGCTACACGAAGATCGTCGACGCGATCGAGCTCTACGCGAAGGCGCGGCGCGGCGAAGCGCAGCCGGAGCCGTGCCGCGACGGCCGCGTCGGCGATCGGCTGATGCGTTACGAGGGACCCGAGCTGACGCTGGGCTGCCGCCCCTACGTCTGCGACTTCGACCGGCCGGAGCTGCTGCACGGCGTGGTCGTATTGTCCGAGCACGCGCGCGCCCGCGTCGTGAGCATCGACACCTCCGCCGCCGAGGCGCATCCCGGCGTCGCCGCCGTCGCGACGGCGAAGGACGTGCCCGGAGAACGCTGGTACGGCCTGATCGAGCACGACTGGCCCGGCTTCGTCGCCGAGGGCGAGGAGGTCCGCTGCGTCGGCGACTTCCTCGCGGCGGTGGCGGCGGTCGACGAGGCGACGGCGCGCGAGGCCGCGAAGCTCGTCCGCGTCGAGTACGAACCGCTCGAACCCGTGCTCGATCCACGCCGCGCGATCGAGGACGGCGCGCCGCAGGTGAACCCGAAGCACCCGAACAAGCTCTCGCACACCGTGGTGCGTCGCGGGGACGCGGAGGCGGCGCTCGCGGCGAGCGCGCACGTCGTCGAGGGCACCTGGACGACGCAGCGCATCGAGCACCTCTACCTCGAGCCCGAGAGCGCGCTCGCCGAGCCGCGCGGGGACGGCCGCCTGCACCTCTACTCGCAGGGCCAGGGCGTCTTCGACGACCGCCGCCAGTGCGCGAGCTTCCTCGGCATCGACGAGGAGGAGATCTTCGTCGAGCTCGTCCCGAACGGCGGCGCCTTCGGCGGCAAGGAGGACATGGCGGTCCAGCCGCACGCCGCGCTGCTCGCGCGGATGACCGGGAAGCCCGTCCGCGTCACGCTCAACCGCGAGGAGTCGATCCGCGTCCACCCGAAGCGCCATCCGATCGAGATGCACTACCGCGTCGGCTGCGACGCCGAAGGCAAGCTGACCGCGGTGTGGGCGCGCATGATCGGCGATACCGGCGCGTACGCGTCGGTCGGCGCGAAGGTGCTCGAGCGCGCCGCCGGACACTCGTGCGGCCCGTACGACGTGCCCAACGTCGACGTCGAGGCGATCTGCGCCGCGACGAACAACCCGCCCTGCGGCGCGATGCGCGGCTTCGGCGCGAACCAGGCGCACTTCGGGATCGACGGTTGCCTCGACCTGCTCGCGCACGAGGTCGGGCTCGACGGCTGGGAGATGCGCTGGCGCAACGCGGTGTCGGTGGGCTCGTCGTTCACCACCGGGCAGGTCTTCGAGGCGTCGGTCGGGCTGAAGGAGACGCTGCTCGCCGTCAAGCAGGCGTACTACGCCGCCCTCGCGCAGGACAAGGCGGTCGGCATCGGCTGCGGCATCAAGAACTCCGGCATCGGCAACGGCGCGAGCGAATGGGGCAAGGCGCGACTCGTCGTCGAGGACGACGGCACGATCTCGCTCTACAACGGCTACACCGAGATGGGCCAGGGCCTTCTGACCGTGCTCGTCCAGTGCGCGGTCGAGGTCACCGGGCTCGACGCGTCGCTCTTCGCTCCGAAGGTGGACGCCACCTTCGCGCTCGGCTGCGGGCAGACGACCGGCTCGCGCGCGACGCTCTTCGGCGGCCGCGCGGTGAAGAGCGCGGCAAAGAAGCTCAAGGCGGACCTCGACGCCGGCAAGGAGCTCGCCGACCTCGCGGGGACCGTGTACGCCGCCGACGTGGTGATCGACGACACGACCGCGCCGGGTCGGGAGAACGGCGGCAAGGTCAAGACCCACACCGCTTTCGGTTTCGCGACGCAGGTCTGCATCCTCGACGACGAAGGCCGCGTCGAGCGCTTCCTCGCCGCCCACGACGTCGGCCGCGCGGTCAACCCGGCGCTCTGCGAGGGACAGATCGAAGGCTCCGTCCACATGGGCCTCGGCTACGCGCTCACCGAGGATCTGCCGTGCGAGAACGGCATGCCGGTCACCTTCAAGCTGCGCGACGTCGGCGTCCTGCGCGCGCGCGACATGCCGGAGGTGGAGGTGATCCTGGTCGAGGATCCGGAGCCCGAGGGCCCCTTCGGCGCCAAGGGCGTCGGCGAGATCGGGCTGGTTCCCACGGCCGCGGCGGTCGCGGGCGCGCTCGAGGCCTTCGACGGCGAGCGACGCTATTCGCTGCCGATGAAGAGCTCGGCGGCGAGCCGTGCGATGTCCGTCGGCAAGTTGAGACCGCGGAGGGGAACGGAGGGCGCGGAGCCCGGAGTTTAACACGGAGGTAAACGGAGTTATCGGAGACCACGAGGCTGCAATGCCGCAACCAAAGCGTGTGCTCTGAGTGCACCCGTTGGGTGTAAAGAACCGGCGCCCACCTAGTTTGGTAGGAGTGTAGGTGA
>JANQEJ010000073.1 GCA_028278425.1 Planctomycetota bacterium
AGCCCGGGGTGCGAAAAGGCGGTCCAGCCCGTCTCCGTGAGCTCGTCGCCCGGTTTGAAGCGCAGGGTCTCGCGCGCGACGACGGCGGCTCCCTCCACGACCGCCTCGCAGGACCAGTCCGTCCGCTTCGCGTCGGACCGGCCGAGCACGATCAGGACGGCCGCGGAGTCGACGGAGGTCGTCGTCTCGCCCCCCTCTTCGTCCGGGCCGGAGCAGGACGGCGTCGCGACCGCCGCTACCGAGACGGCGGCGATGAGGAGCGTGGAGAGCCGGAGCCTCTTCCGGAGGCTCGGTCCGGCGTCAGGCTCCACTACTCATCCTGCGTGTATCCCAGCGCTCTGAGCTCCGCGGCGGTGGAGTCGTCCACCTCGGCCGGGCGGGCGTCGCGTTGCGCGGCCATCGCGCGCTTGACGCGGGAGCGAAGCTCTTCGCGCAGGCGGTCGCGCACCGCGGGCTCGCGGGCGACGATGTCGTTCTCCTCGCCCGCGTCGCTCGCGAGGTCGTACAGCCGGTCGTCTTCCGGCTCGATTCCGACCACGAGCTTGTACGGCCAATCGATCAGCGCCTTCTGTTCCGTGCCGTAGAGCGTGCGCTCGACGACGATCGGGCCGCGCTCGACGGCCTCGCTCTCCGTCAGCGCGGGCCAGAGCGAAACCCCGTCGACTTCGCCGGGAAGCTTCGCACCGCAGGCCTCGAGCACGGTCGGAAAGACGTCCACGAGCGACACCGCGGCGTCGATGCGCCGCGCGGCGACGTCCGGGCCCCAGACCATCAGCGGAACGTGCAGGAGCTCGTTGTACATCGAGTGCCCGTGCTCGAAGCCGCCGTGGTCGAAGAGCTCCTCGCCGTGGTCCGACGTGAGCAGGACCACCGGCCGGTCGCCCTCTTCGCCGCCCAGGAGCGCGTCGAGCAGGCGCCCCATCTCTCGATCGACGAAGAGGAGCTCCTCGTCGTACGCGCCGGCGATGAAAGCGGTCTCCGCGGGCTCGAGCTCCGCCGAGCGCGACCGGATCTCCTGCCCGTCCTCGACCGGCAGCGTCCGGTCGGTGTCGAGGCCGGAGGTGAAGCTCCCCCGCGTCGCCGGCGGCGGGTCGTAGTTCATGTGCGGGTCCATCAGGTGGACCATGAGGAAGTAGGGCTCCCCCGCCGCGCCGTCGATCCACTCCAGGCAGCGCTCCCGCACGTCGTCCGCCCGGCGGAGCTGCACGTTGTCCGTGGCGGCGTAGTCGTAGTCCTCGAAGCCGCGGTTCAGCCCGAAGCCGGGGTGCAGGTAGGGGTTGTTCACCACCGCGCCCGTCCGGTAGCCGGCCTGCTGGAGAATCTCTGCGAGCGTCGCGACGTCCTCGCCGAGCAGGGCGACCTTCGGCAGCCGGCCGGGGCGCTGCTGGAGCACCGTCCCAGCCGCGTGGCGCGACGGAATGTGGCCGGTCAGCATCGAGCCGAAGCTCGGCAGCGTCCAGCACGACGGCGCGAAGGCGTTCTCGAACACCGCGGCCTCTTCGCCCCAGCGGTCGAGCTCCGGCGAAGTCTCGCGCCCGTGGCCGTACAGCCCCAGGTGATCGGCCCGCAGCGTGTCGACCACGATGAGGACCACGGAGGGGCGGTCGGCCGCTCCCCCGTCCGAACACGCGGTGGCCAGCAGGATCAGGGCGAGCGCTCGAAGGATGCGTTGCATTCTCCAGGACACTTCAAGCGAGACGCAACGGCACGTCAATAACGGCCGTGTCACGGCTCATCCGTCGTCCGCATAGCCGAGGCTCTTCAGGCCGTCGAGCACTTCGGTGGAATCGTCCTGCTCGGTCCGCACGGCCCCGGCCGACGAGCGCCAGTCGTCCAGGGACTGCGCGAGCTCCGCGCGCCGTCGCAGCCCCCCCTCGCCCGGATCCGCAAAAACGTTCGCGGTCTCGCCCGGGTCCCGTTCGAGGTCGTAGAGCTCGGAAACGCCGTCGGCCGCGCGGCGGATCAGCTTCCAGCGCGGGCCGCGCGCCGTCTGGAACTTGCGGGCGTTGACCCAGGCCCCGGCCTTCTCGTACTTCGGGTCGTGCGGCTTCGTCGCCTCGGCGAAGACCGGCGCCCGCGGCGGGAGCGACCCGCCGCGCAGGAGCGTTCCGAAGCCGACGCCGGACACCGCCGGGGGAACGCGCGCATCCACGAGATCGAGCACGGTCGGCATGACGTCCACGAGGCTGACCAGGCGGTCCTCCGTCGTCCCGCCGCGCTCGCCGCCGGGCAACCGCACGATCAGCGGCACGTGGATCGTCGTCTCGTAGGTCGATTCGCCGTGGTCCCAGTACTCCCAGTGCTCGTCGATCGCCTCGCCGTGGTCCGAGGTGACGAGGATCAGAGCGTCGTCGTAAAGGCCACGCTCCTTCAGGCCGTCGAGGAGCTCGCCGACGACCTGGTCGACGTGCGAGACCGCACCGGCGTAGAGCTCGCGGGTGATCCGGTTGCGCTCTCCCACGGGAACTCCGGCCTTCATGTCCAGCCGCAGCGCGTCGAGCTCCTCCATCGACGCGCCGACGTCGAGGTCGTCGGTGCGGTACATCCGGTCGAACGGCGGCGGCGGGTCGAACGGGCGGTGCGAGTCCCAGTAATGAAGGAAGAGGAAGAGCGGACCCTCCTCGCGCTCGTCGAGCCACGCGAGGGCGCTCGCGTTCACCTCCTCGCCCGAGCGCAGGAGCTCCGGCTCGTCGTAGTGGTCGAACCCCTGCGCGAAACCGAAGCGGCTCTGCAGGGGAAACGCGCCGATGAACCCCGCGGTCCGGTAGCCCGCGCCGCGCAGCACCTCGGCCAGCATCTCGTTGCGCTCCGCGACGACGAACCCGTTCCGGGCCGCGCCGTGCGTGTGCCCGTACGTGCCGGTCATCAGGCTGGTGTGCGAGTTGAGCGTCGTCGGCGCCGTCGCGATCGCCTGGGCGAAGCGCACGCCCTCGGAGGCGAGGGCGTCCAGCCGCGGCGTCTTCACGATCGTGTTCCCGTAGCAACCGAGATGGTCCGCCCGCAGCGTGTCGATCGAGATGAGCACGACGGTCGGGATCGGCTCGACGTCGCGCCCCGCGCCCCCGCACGCGGCGACGAGACAAAGGCCGCCGAGCCAGCGCGCCGCGCCGCGACGGCGAAGGGGCGGGGAGGGGAGGGCCATCGCGCCCATCCTAGGCGCTCGCCGTCCGCCGGGGCGAGGAGCGGACCGTTCGAAGCCCGGTCGAGAGGCCCGGACGACACCGATCCCGGGGCTCTCCGCGCAGGGGAATACGCTCCCTGCCGTACAGCGGTGTCGCTCCGCCGGAGCCACAATGAACCGACCTGTCGGCCCGCTCCCCGTGACCACCTCCCCCGCGAACGAGTTCCCGCGAAGCGAAGGCGAGATGGACCTCGTCACGCTGCTCGAGATCAACCGCAACCTGATGGTCGCTCTCCGGGAGCTCCTGGCGCGAGCTGAGCTCGCCGCGTCGCAGAGCCCGCCGAACGGGCGGCCGGTCCCCCTGGCGGAGCTCGAGCGCAGGGCGATCCTGGACGCGATCGAGTACGCGGAGGGCGACAAGCGCAGGGCCGCGGAGCTCCTGGGCATCTCGCGGGCGAAGATCTACCAGCGCCTCAAGCACTGGAAGGAAAGCGGGACGAAGTTGGCGTAGGCGGCTACCGGCGCCGAGCCGACCGGGAGGCGCGTCCGAGCACCCGACTCCCATCAAATGAAGACGGCCGCCCCCCTCACATGCACCCGTAGAGGAGAGCGGCCCAAGAAAGAAGAGGGCTTAGCCGGCCTTGACCGGGATCTTGGCGGCCGGCGTTTTCTCCTTCTTCCCGATCTCGATGGTCAGGACACCCTTCTTGTAGGTGGCCATGACGTTGTCTCGGTCGACGCCGTCGGGCAGCGTGAACGAGCGCTCGAAGCGGCCGAACTGCGACTCGACGGAGTGGAATTCCTTGTCCTTCTTCTCCTCTTCCCACTTGCGCTCGCCCGAGATGAG
>JANQEJ010000067.1 GCA_028278425.1 Planctomycetota bacterium
CCAGATCGGTCGTCGCCAGCCACAGATCGGACTGGCGCTCCGTCTCCCTCTTGCCCATCGACATGCTGAGACCTCCTTCGTCACACTCTATTTGCCACCCGCTTGGCGGTCACGCGATCCGAGGAGCTTTTCAACGGGCTGTTAGGGCACCGCATGTGAATTCGCGGCGCTCAATTGGTGTTTCATTCTCTTGTGTCTGGAGGAGGGACAAGCACGGGGGTCTTCTCCTGACCTTCATGACGAGCTGTCCCATCACAAGCATGAACGCATCAGAGCCCGCAAAGTCGCCTGGTCATCTCTGCCGGCTCGGTGTGGGTAGCGGCAGTCTCACTCAATCGACAATCCTGAGCGAGCCACCAAGTCCAACGACAGCCTATAATTATCCGCGATGCAGGTCTTCTACCTAGAGACGTTGGTGCCCTTTGAAACCCAATGGTCCTTCGAGTCCCATGAAACTAGTCACGTCAAGTTCACATCGCAAGAGTCTGGCAAGCGTTACCGTCACGATCTTGCCCGGGACATCGAAGAGAGCCCTCCGTGCCTGTGTAGAGAAGGGGGCAACCATTTTTCGTATCAACCTCTCGCACTTTGACAAGAACAAAGACAAGCGAAAGTGGCATGGCACTATTCAGGACATCGTGAATCTCTCCAATGGTGGCCCAG
The DNA here is from genome assembly GCA_028278425.1 of Planctomycetota bacterium. Taxonomy (GTDB): domain Bacteria; phylum Planctomycetota; class UBA1135; order UBA1135; genus JANQEJ01. The sequence goes on from JANQEJ010000067.1 coordinate 664, forward strand.
TACTCGGTGTGATGCTGGACACAGGTGGGCCCGAGTTCCGCGTCAACAAGGTGTCGCTGGACGACGCAGGTTCTCCCGACGACCAAGGCCATCGGTGGATCGAGTACGACAGAGAAGTAGATGTAACCCTCGACCCCGGCGCCCAAACCACCCGCAAGACAATAGCGTTGCGAGCACCTACGGAAGCAGCGTTTGGCGAAGGCGGCGACCTCATCCGCTTCTGTGATGGCGAGTACGAAGCGCGTATTCTACATGTCGCCAACAACGGGAAGACGATCCGGATTCAGCCCTCTGGCATCGTCAGGGTGCGAAAGAACGCGAAAGTGAACCTACCCCGGACGAACATCGAGAACGCATTGGTTATCGACGAACTTGAACGCCAGGCCTTTGAGTTCTTCCTCAGAGAACTGAAGGTCAAGGGGGCGGTTCCTTACCTGTTTGCCCAGTCCTTTGTCAAACAAGCACGCGACTTGGACAAGTTAGACGGAGCGCTTGAGACCTATGGAGTTAAGGAGCGGATAATTATTGCCAAGGTTGAAACGGCAGAAGCGGTTGACGAGGAGAATCTTGAGTCAATCATTGAACGCGCTTCCGCAATCATGATCGCCAGAGGCGATCTGGCTACGGAAACCTCGCGAATCGAGGTGCCACAGCTTCAACGTCGGATCATCACAGCCGCCAAGTCGGCTGGCAAGCCAGTTCTCCTCGCCACGCAGGTGTACAACTCTCTAAAGGGGGCCGACGTCAGGCAATGCACGAGGCCCGAGGCAGAGGATGTCCGAAGTGCTCTCGAGTGGGGTGTAGATGGTTTCGTTCTCACTGAGGAGGCAGTAGTGAAGGACCCTCAGCGAGTCGTTGGCGCGCTCATGAGCCAAATCCTCCTTGACGAGGCTCAGATCCGATCCTCTGGGCACTACGAAGATCTAAGAGAGCCCGTTCGCGTATCCAGCCACGATCAGTACAGAGAGGAGGTTGCCGCCGGTGAATTGACCATTGAGAGAATGCGGCACCTGGGTACTCGGGACTTTGCAATAGCGGCCGTGTACCGGGCAAATGCAATCGGTGCGACAGGAATCTTTCCGTTCACCGAGCACGCAACCACCGTCTCAGCGATGAGTCGATTCTACCCGGAGACTCCTATCTATGCGATTACTCGGCACGAACGAACCGCTCGTCTCCTGCTTCTCTATAGATGTACTCATCCAATCTTGCTGAAGGTCGCCGAGAAAGAACTGCAGAGATTCGATGCCCGTGATCTCAAGAAGCTCGTGCGGAAGCTCGCTAGGCAACTCGACCTACTACCGGATCAGGGATCCTCGTATGGGTTTGCAACATTGGCACATCCCCCTCTCTCTCCCGGTGGAACGGACACACTGTTGCGAGTACGGCTCGACGGTGACGAGCGGCTCTGAGACTCCTCTCGCGTCGCAATGATCTCCTCTCCCAAGCGAAGGACGGCACGCGTGCGCTACGCCTGAAGAGTCGGCGAGCATGCGCAAGCCGTGAGTCAACGGCGCAGGTTGACCATTGGAGGTATGCGGGGGCTGTTAGCGGCGACAGGGGAGCGTCTCGTCCCTCGGATGAAACGTGAGGCGTGATGGACGGAACCGGCCTCATTGGCTGAAGTAGTCCATCAACACCGTTGCTCCCTCCGCCGGGATCGACTGCACGCCGGCCTGGAACGGATCCGTGTCGACGCGCAGGAACGAGCTCAGGTCGACCACGTCGACCACGCCCGGTCCGGCGAAGCTCGCCGGTATGGCGAGGAACAGGTACTGCGGCTCGCTCACGTTCTCGACGGTGGTCGTACCAGGGATCGTCTTGACGAGGCTCTTGCCGTTCATCGGGATGGGGAAGCCGGCGCTGAAGCTCGTGGTGAAGTTGACGAGCGATCCGAAGTTGCGCTGGTTGTCGAAGGCGAGGTCGCTCGGCACGCCGGTCAGGACGTCGCTGCCGATCGAAGCGGCGATGTTGAAGGAGAGGTCGCGCAGGTTCGGCGTCGGCATGCCCGGATCCAACGGGACGATGCTCATGATCTGGGCCGACAGGAACACGTTGGTCGCCGCGCCGCCGGTCAGGCCGGTCGGGGCGCCGGTGGGGTCGAGCTGGTTCTCGTGTGTCACCCACACGGCGCCGACGACGTTCAGCGGGTCGGCCTGGATGGCGGTGGGGTTCGCCATGGTGAAGGGCGTTTGGCCGATCACGTCGTCGTAGCCCCAGCCGTTGACGCCGTCCGGTCCGGACTCGAAGAGCGACAGCTTGCCGTTGCGGTTCAGGATCCAGGCGTAGTAGACGCCGCGGTTCAGGCCGAAGCCCATCTGGCGCGGCGTCGTGACGACGTCGAACGGATCGTCGAGCATGAACGTGAGGGTCTTGCGCACGTTGAGGGTCGCGGTCGCGATGACCGAGATGGAGCCGTCGCCCTCGTTGCAGACCAGGACGTCCTCGTTGCCGGTCTCCCAGGCGATGCCGAAGGGGGCGTCGCCGACCGGCGTGGTCTGCACGACCTGGTGGAACGTGGACGAGTCCGGATCGACGTCGATGAAGCTCACCGAGTCGTCGGCTTGGTTCGTCACCGCGACGAAGTCGAGGTTGGGAGCCATGGCGAGGCGCGTCGGGTCGGGCAGCGCGATGCGGTCGAGCACGTGGAAGTTGTTCGAGTTGACGACGACGAGCTCGCCGGCGGTCTTGTCGACGACGTAGAGGAAGTGCCCGATCTGCTGGCGGAAGGCGTACGGGGAGCACGCCGGCAGCGCCGCGGGGAGCGACGGGCCCTGGAAGAAGACGTTCTGCTCGAGCGACAGGAGCGTCGACGGAGGGATGCACAGGGCCGGATTGCCGAGCGTGAACGGCCCCGGCAGCAGGAGGTTGGACACCGGCGTGTCGACCGAGGACGGCTCCTGCCCGAAGATCGCCGGCGAGCCGCAGAGCACCGGCAGCTTCACCGGCGGCGGGTTGGGGTGCGGAGCCCACGAGATCGGGTTCTCGTCGGCGAAGACCGAAAAGAGCGGCGTCACGCCCGGCGGGGCGGGAGCCAGCGTGTTCGGTCCGCCGAGCACCGGCTCGAAGAGCTTGAGCGCCGTGCTCGCGCAGATGCTTCCTCCGGCGGAGGCGCACGTGAACGTGCTGTTGTTGAACGCCCCGTCGAGCGAGTGGCCGAGGGCCATGTCGTCGATGGAAGCGACCTTGTTGCGCAGCAGGCGGTCGTCGAGGTTCGTGTCGCGCGCCAGCGTGAACACGCCGCGCGAGCCTCCGTCGAGCGTCGTGGTCCCGGGCGAGAGCGGCGGGACCATCAGCGCCCCCTGCAGGAGGACGTTCGGATTGTTGGGGTAGTTCGTGTTCCCGTTGATGATCGGGCACAGGGGATCGAACGTGGGATCGCCGGTGCTCGCGCCGAAACCGTGCAGGTCGACGACGCCGACGCTGGGCGTCGATCCGGCGCGGCCGACGTAGATCGTGTCGGGCGCGATCGGCGCGTTGACGACGCCCTGACCGGCGCCGGTGACGAAGGACGTCGTCGCGCCGAGCAGGTTCGGGTTGCCGACGAGGTCCTGGAGCTGGCCCGCGTTGACGGTCACGTCGACCATCTGGAGCGGTCCCGGCGGCGCCGCACCCGTGCCGGGGAAGTCGAACACCGGGTCGAGCTCGAGCCGCGTGAAGTCGTAGGGGCTGACCGGGAGCACGGTGAACGGCACCGAAACCGCCTGCGAGCCGATCTCGAGCGCGACCGACGGGCTCAGCGTCGGGGTCGTTCCGTTCGGCACCGGGCCGACCGTCAGGATCTGGATCGGCTCGGTGAATTGGATTTGCACGTTGCTCGCGGGGTCGACGTCGACGTCGCCGCCTCCCGGCGTGATGAGCGGCCCGACCGCGACCCGGACCTCGGGCGGCAGAGCGTCGGGTCCGACCGTGCCGGCCGCCACGCCGGCTTCGACCAGCGGCTGACCGGACTGCGACAGGACGCCGGTCCCGATCTCGACGCGCAACTGCACGCCGCTCGGGAAGGCCTCGTGCGTCGTCAGGAGGGCGTCGGAGTCCATCACGTAGACGAACGTGTCCGGCGACACGAGATCGAGGGCGCCGGCGAAGCTCGGGAACTCGGTGCCGGGGAAGCCCAGGCCGGGCGTGCCCGCGCCGACCGGCTGAGGCTCGACGAGGATCCCGTCCCCGTCCAGGTCGTTCGGGTCCGCGACGACCCACGTCTCGAGCACGAACGCGCCGCCGGAGACGGTCGAGTCGTAGGTCTTGCCGTCGATCAGCGGCTGGCCGCGCACCGGCGTCGTCGCGCCGGTCACGGGGTCGACGGCGACGACGACGATCGCGCCGGTCAGGTGGTCGATCGCCGCGGCGCCGAGGGAGCTGTCGAGCACTGAGTCGACGTCGATCGGCTCGGTGAAGCGAACGTAGACGAAGTGGTTGCCCGGCGTTCCGTCCGGCAGAAGGGCGCCCGTCGGCCACTGCGTCACCGGGAGGACCGGGTTGCTCGGCGAGACGTTCTGCAGCAGGGTGTCGAACGACCGGATGTCGACCGCCGCGCCCGTGAAGTCGAGGATCTGGTGCGGCAGGAGCTGCCCGAACCCGTTTGAAGCGAGATCGATCTCCATGCGACCGGGCTGCGGCAAGACGGTGATCGAGATCGTCGCCGCCGTGCTGCCGGCGGGGTTCGCCGCGGTGATCGTATAGCCCGCGGTGGCCGTCGTGCTCGCAGGTGTACCGGCGATGACGCCCGTCGCGGCGTCGAGCGCGAGCCCCGCCGGCAGCGCCGGCGCGACCGACCAGTTCTCGACGTAGCCCGTGACCGACGGCACGTTGGGAGCGATCGGCAGGCCGGCGGTGTAGACCGCGGGATCGTCCGCGTAGCTCAACGCGCTCGGCGGCACCGACGCGCCGATCAACACCGAGGCCGCGTTCGTGAAGCTCAGGTCGTGCGGCACCGGCGCGCCCTGCTCGGCGAAGGCCTGCAGGTACACGGTGACGCCGAGGACCGACGGATCGACGCCGATCGGCAGCGACACCTGCACCGGGTTCGCCGACGGGAAGGTCCCGGCCGTGAGCAGCCCGAAGGTGCCGGAGGCGTCGAGCAACACGCCGTAGTGGACGCTCGGGTCAATGGACACCGGCGCCGGAAGGACCTGTAGCGCAAAGGCGAGCACGTAGGCTCCCGGCTCGCCGTTGGCGAGCTCGACGTCGACCGTTCCGCCCAAGCCGCCCTCGACCGCCGACACGGTGGGCCAGAACCGGGCCGCCCCCTCCGCGGTGGTCGACCCGACGGCGTTGGTCACCGTCGTGTCCAGAAAGCCGGGGTCCGAAACCGGCGGCTGCACCGTGAGCAGGGTCGGCGTCTGCGCGAGCACGGTCGCCGGCGCGCCGGCGAAGCTGACCTGGGACGTTGCGTCGAAGTTGGCGCCGGCGATCGTGATCGGCGTGGGGTTCTCCGCGCTCGTCGGCCGCACCGCGTCGATCACGGGGGCCTGGGCGAGACCGATCGACGGGGCCGCCGAGGCGAGCAGGAACGAAAGGACGAGGGCGCCGGGGCGCCTTAGGCAAAGAGGCTGCGTCATGGCCTGGGCTCCTGGGGGTAGCGATGGCGGCCCGGTGGACGGGCTTCCTAGGGACGCCGCGCGTGCACGTCACAGGTTGCCACGAAACGCCGGCAAAGAAGGCTCATCTTCCACGCAACTTGCCGCGATCGTGCGCCGCGATTGTCATCGCGCACCGCGGCGCTACACTCCCTCCCCCGAACCACCGCGTAGAACCCCTGGGAGGAGCGCTCCGTGCACAACAACGCACTCGGCATGATCGAGACCAAGGGCCTGGTCGGCGCCATCGAAGCCGCCGACGCCATGGTCAAGGCCGCCAAGGTCGACCTCTTCGGCAAGGAGAAGGCGACCGCGGGGCTCGTGACGATGTACGTCTGCGGCGAGGTCGGAGCGGTCAAGGCCGCCACCGACGCCGGCGCCGCCGCCGCCCGCCGCGTGGGCGAGCTCGTCAGCGTCCACGTGATCCCGCGCCCGCACGAGCAGGTCATCGAGCGCGTCCTGCCGCCGATGTCCCCGCCGAAGGGCGGCAAGTAAGGAGCCGCTGAGCCCCGGTGGCCCCCCTGGACCCCGATCTCCGCGCCCTGCAGGAGGTGCGCGATTACGTCGCGCGCGCGCGCGCCGCGGCCGACGCGGTGCGCGGCTACTCGCAGGACGAGATCGACCGCGTCTGCGAGGCGATGACGCGCGCCGCGGCCGACGCGGCCTACGACCTCGCGCGCCTCGCCGTCGAGGAGACCGGCATCGGGCGCGTGCACTACAAGGTGCTGAAGAACCTCTTCGGCTCCGAGGGGACCTGGGCGTCGATCCAGGACGAGAAGACCGTCGGCATCGTCGCGAAGGACGAGGACAAGGGCGTCTATGAAGTCGCGACGCCCGCCGGCGTGGTCGCCGCGATCGTTCCGACGACGAACCCGACGTCGACCGCGATCTTCAAGTCGCTGATCGCCGTCAAGGGGCGCAACGCGACGGTGATCAGCCCGCACCCCCGCGCGCGCCGCTGCATCGGCGAGACCGTCGAGGTCCTGCGCCGCGCGATCGAGCGCGTCGGGGCGCCGCCGGACCTCGTGCTGTCGCTCTCCAACCCGACGATCGAGTCCACCGGCGCGCTGATGAAGCACCGGGACGTCGCGATGATCCTCGCGACCGGCGGGACCGGCTTGGTCACGGCGGCCTACAGCTCGGGGAAGCCCGCCTTCGGCGTCGGGCCGGGCAACGTGCCGGTGTACGTCGACCGCTCGGCCGACCTGGCGCAGGCGGCGCGCTGGATCATCGCGAGCCAGAGCTTCGACAACGGCACGCTCTGCTGCTCGGAGCAGGGGCTCGTGCTCGACCGTCCGATCGCCGACCGCGTGCTCGAGGAGATGAAGCGCCGCGGCGCGTACCTCTGCAGCGAAGCGGAGTGCGAGAAGCTCGCCAAGGCGTGCAACGTGCGCGGCCACATGAACCCGGACGTGGTCGGGCTCGACCCGTGGCGCGTCGCCGAGTTGGGGGGCTTCAGCGTGCCGCGCCACACGACGCTCCTGCTCGCGCCGCAGGGCGGGACCGCGCCCGAGTGGCCGCTCGCGATCGAGATCCTCTGCCCGTTGCTCTCGGTGCACGTCGTCGACGGCTGGGAGGAGGGCTGCGAGGTCTCGCTCAAGACGCTGCGCCACGAGGGCCTGGGCCACACGATCGGGTTGTGGGCGCGCGACGAGGCGGTGCTCAACGCGTGGTTCTTGGAGAAGCCCGCGAACCGCATCTGCGTCAACGGACCGACCTCCGAGGGCGCCGTCGGCTATTCGACGAACCTCGTCCCCTCGATGAGCCTCGGCTGCGGCCCCGAGGCGGGCAACATCACGAGCGACAACATCACCGCGCGCCACCTCGTCAACATCAAGCGCGTCGCCTTCGTGCGGCGCGACTGGGAGGCGATCTACGCGCGCGACCACGAGCGCGCCGGCCGTCTCAGCGGCGACCCGGCGCCGCGCGGCTCGGGACTGCCAGGGGATCCCGGCGTGTCCGGCGGCTCCGCCCGCGCGCCCATCGAGACGCCCAGCGCCGCGCCGACGAGCAACTGGCAGGGCAATCCGCCCGTCGCGAAGGCGGCGAACGAGCCCAAGGCGACGCTCGCGCCCAAGGTGCAGGCCGCCGCGAAGGCGGCGCCGACGTTCGTGCAGCCGGGATCGGGCGCGGCCACCGCGGTGCTCGCGAAGCCCGCGCCGCCGCCCGTCACGGCGGCGACGGCCGACCGGCCGACGGCGCCGGCGCGTCCGTCGGCGTTCGCGCTCTCGCCCGCCGAAATCCAGGGGATCATGGCGCACGCCGGTGGCGGCTGTCCGCTCGGACCGTGCCAGGGCTGCCCGCACCACGACGTGCAGACCGGCGCGTGCACGGCTTGATCCCTTCTCCAAATCACCTCCACACCTAACGACCCACACGCATGGAAGAGTTGATCGCACTGGGCCTGATCGAGACCCGCGGCATGGTCGGCGCCATCGAGGCGGCCGACGCGATGTGCAAGGCGGCCAAGGTGACGCTGCTCGGGAAGGAGATCTCCGGCGGCGCGCTGGTGACCGTGATGGTGCGCGGCGAGGTCGGCGCGGTGAAGGCCGCGACCGACGCCGGCGCCGCCGCGGCGCGCCGCGTGGGCGAGCTCCTGTCGGTGCACGTCATCCCGCGGCCCGCCGAGGACCTCGAGGGCTTCCTGCCGCCGGTTCCGGACGCGAAGTAGGACCGTGAGCCCGTCTTCGGACGGGCTTCGCCATGCCGACCTCCGCCCTAGCCGGCTCCCTCGAGCTGCGCGGCGCGCTGGTGATCGACCAGATGCAGCCGCAGTTCGCCGCGACGGTCGCGGCGAACTCCGACGGGTACTTTCCGGTCACCGAGGAGAGCGCCTTCTGGCTCGAGGTGCGCCCCGGGATCGTGATCAACCGGCTGCTCGACGTCGCGCTGAAGGCCTGCGACGTCACGCCCGGCGCGCTGATCACCGAGCGCTCCTACGGCACGCTCGAGGTGCACTCCCCGGACCAGGGTCAGGTCCGCGAGGCGGCGCGCAAGATCCTCGGCGCGGCGGGCGTCGAGGCGGCCGACGGGCTGAAGCCGCACGTGATGACCGACGAGGTCATCCGGCAGATCGACGACCACCAGGCGATGCTGATCAACCGCACGCGCTCCGGGATGCTCGTGCTCGGGAAGGACACGCTCTACACGCTCGAGGTGAATCCCGCGATCTGGGTTCTCCTCGCCGCCAACGAGGCGGAGAAGGCGGCGCCCATACGCATCGTCGGCCTCGGCAACAACGGCGCGGTCGGCCGCCTTCGGCTGGCAGGCACCGACGCGGCCGTCGACGCTGCGGTCGAGGCCGTGCACCGCGCGCTCGACGGCGTGCCCGGCCGCGCGAACCGGGGGGTGGACTGATGTTCCTCGGGCGCGTCATCGGCGAGGTGTGGTCGACGAAGAAGGACGCGACGCTGGAGGGCAAGCGCTTGCTCGTCGTCGAGGCGCTGGACGAGCGGCGCGACCCGGCCGCGCCGAAGGTGACGCCGGTCGTCGCCGCGGACCCCGTGGGCGCGAAGCTCGGCGAGGAGGTGGTCGTCGCCTTCGGCAAGGCGGCGCGCGTCGCCTGCGGCGGCGACGGCGACTTCGCCTTCGAGGCGGCGATCGTCGGCATCGTCGACGACCTGGAGGTGCCGCAACATCCGGACTGGCGCGTGGAGGAGCCGGCCTGATGTTCGTCTGCACCGTCGTCGGCCAGGTGTGGTCCACGCAGAAGGACGCGACGCTCGAGGGCCTGCGCCTCCTCGTCGTGCGCCCGTACACGCGCGGCGGCGACGCCTCCGCGGAGACCATGGTGGCGGTCGACCCGATCGGCGCCGGCACCGGCGAGCGCGTGCTCGTCGTCACCGGGCGCGCCGCGCGGCACGCGATCGGCCGCGGACAGGACATCGGGTTCCAGACCGCGATCGTCGGCATCGTCGACGGGATGGAATTGGAGAACGGCGAGCGAGTCGGCCAGGTGGCCGCGATGGATCGACCAGGAGCAAGCTGAGATGACGACGCGCAACGACTTGAACCCCGAACTCCCCGAGGGCGCCGGCGTCGGCCCGTGCATCGGGCTCATCGAGCTCTGCTCGGTCGCCCGCGGCGTCGAGGTGGCGGACGCGATCCTCTGGGAAGCCGAGGTGGAGATGCTCTTCTCCTCGCCGGTGCAGCCCGGCAAGTACGTCCTACTCTTCACCGGGAGCGTGCAGGACGTCGGCTCGTCGCTGCGGCGCGGCGCGGAGCTCGCCGGCAGCGACCTCGTCGACCAGCTCCACATCCCGCAGGTCCACGAGCAGGTGGAGGCCGGCCTGCGCCGCCAGGGCGGCCAGATCAACGGCGAGCTCGACGCGGTCGGCGTGGTCGAGACCACCACCGTGGCCTCGTCGATCCTCGCCGCCGACGCCGCGCTGAAGACGGCGACCGTGGACCTGCTCGACCTGCGCATCGCCAACGGGCTCGGTGGCAAGAGCTTCTTCACGCTGACCGGCGAGGTGAGCGACGTGCGCTCGTCCGTGCAGGCCGGCGCGAAGAGCGCGGAGGAGTCCGGCACCCTCGCGCGGCAGGTGGTCATCCCCCGGCCGCACCCGGAGCTGACGCGGCACCTGTAGGAGCGACGACGTGCCCGGCAAGGACCTCTGGGACGAAGCGCGCGTGCGCAAGCTGCCCGACGGGGCGGAGATCGTCCTCGGTCCGGGGGCGATCGCGACGCCCGCCGCGCTCGACCTCGCCTTCGCGCGCGGGATCGCGGTGCGGCGCGGCGGCGGAACGGGAAGCGCCACGCCGGCGAGCGGCGACGCGCTCTGGCGGAAGATCCTCGCGACGGACGGCACCTACGTCGTCGAGGTGCGCGGCGGCCGGCCGCGTATCGCGCGGATGACCGACGGCGGTCCGGTTCCGGTGGGGGAGGGCTAGGTGGCGCGCCGCTACCTCACGGCCGAGGACGTTCGCCGCGCCGGCGGCGCCGAGATCGTCGTCGCGCCGACGACCGTCGTCACGCCGCAGGCCCAGGAGGCGGCGAACGCGGCCGGCGTCGCGATCCGCACCGCCGAGGGCGACTGGAGCGAGCCGCCGCCCGACCGCGGGCCGGACGCGGACAACGCGATCCACCGGCTGCCGCACCTCCCCGAGCCGGCGTCGGATCCCGACGTGGGTACGGCGGCCGTGGTCACCGCGGTCGGCAAGAACCGGCCGGGCGTGCTCTCGGAGATCACCGGTGCGGTGGCGGAGGCGGGCGGCAACATCCACGACGTCTCGCAGAAGGTGATCGAGGGTTACTTCCACATGGTGCTCGTCGTCGAGCTCGTGCGCGGGCGCACCTTCGACGAGCTGAAGACCTGCCTCGAGTGCCTCGGCGGACCCGAGGACTACGCGGTGCGCGTCATGCACGAGCGCGTCTTCCGGTTCATGCACAGGGTCTGACGATGGCGTTCACCGACCGGGAGATCCTCGAGACCGTGCGCATGGTCGAGCTCGAGACGCTCGACATCCGCACGACCACGCTCGGGATCAACCTGCTCGACTGCGCCGACCCCGACCTCGAGAGCACCTGCGAGAAGGTGTACGCGAAGATCCTGCACCACGCGAAGGGCCTCGTCGAAGTGGCGGAGTCGATCGGCGCCGACTACGGCGTGCCGATCGTCAACAAGCGCATCGCGGTGACGCCGGTCGCGTGGATCGCCGGACCGAGCGGCGCCGAGGACCTGACGCCGATCGCGCGCGCGCTCGACGCCGCGGCGAAGGCCGTGGGCGTCGACTTCATCGGCGGCTTCACCGCCTACGTGGAGAAGGGCTTCACGCGGGCGGACAAGGCGCTCTTCGACTCGATCCCCGCCGCGCTCGCGGAGACGGAGCACGTCTGCGCATCGGTGTCCCTCGCGACGACGCGCGCGGGCATCAACATGGACGCGGTCGCGGACTTCGCTCAGGTCGTCTCGAAGACCGCGGAGCTCACCGCCGCGCGCGGCGGGCTCGGCTGCGCGAAGCTCGTCTGCTTCTGCAACGCCGTGCAGGACAACCCCTTCGTCGCGGGCGCGCACATCGGCGTCGGCGAGCCCGAGACCGTGCTCAACGTCGGCGTGTCCGGGCCGGGCGCCGTGCGCTCGGCCGTCGAGCGGCTCGGCGCCGACGCGGACCTGCTCTCGCTCGCCGAGGTCGTCAAGCGCACCGCCTTCAAGGTCACCCGGATGGGCGAGCTCGTCGGCCGCGAGGCGGCGGAACGCCTCGGCACGCGCTTCGGCATCGTCGACGTCAGCCTCGCACCCACTCCGGCCGTGGGCGATTCGGTGAGCGACATCCTCGAGCTGATCGGCGTCGACCGCACCGGCGCGCCGGGCACCACCGCGGCGCTCGCGCTGCTCACCGACGCCGTGAAGAAGGGAGGCGCGATGGCCTCCTCGTCGGTCGGCGGCCTTTCCGGCGCCTTCATCCCCGTGTCCGAGGACGAGGGGATGATCGCCGCGGTGCGCGACGACGCGCTCTCGCTCGAGAAGCTCGAGGCGATGACGTCGGTGTGCTCGGTCGGGCTCGACATGGTCGCCGTGCCGGGCGACACGCCGGCGGCGACGCTCTACGGAATCATCGCGGACGAGATGGCGATCGGCATGGTCAACCAGAAGACGACCGCGGTCCGCATCATCCCGGTTCCCGGCAAGGGGCCGGGCGAGACCGTCGAGTGGGGCGGTCTGCTCGGCACGGCCATCGTCCAGGATCCCGGGAGCTTCGGATGCGCGACGCTCCACGCCCGCGCCGGCCGGATTCCGGCGCCGTTGCAGGGCTACCGGAACTGACGGGAAGAGTTTTCCCGTCCCGCGCGGAGGACGGGGCCCCGCGCGGTGGGGCAACCCCTCAAGCCGGGGCGGCTTCCGTCCGAATCTGATCGTGGAAAAGCCTTCTCCACGCTCCCGATGATCGCCATGCCGCGCACCGAGGCGAGCCGCTCCGAAGGAGGAGCGGGTTGAACCGCCGGATTCTCATCGTCGCCGACGACCGCGAGGTGCTCGGGAACCTCGTGGCGATCCTCGACGCCGTCTACGAGGTTCACACCGCGACGACCGCGGACCGGGCGTTCCAGCTCTGCGAGAACACCGGGCCGTTCGCCGTGGTGATCAGCGACCAGGACCTGCCGCGGCTCTCGGGCATCGAGCTCCTGGTCGAGATCCTGCAGAGCTGGCCGGACACGGCGCGCCTCCTGATGACCGGGCTCGAGGAGGTGGAGCTCGCGGTCCGCGCGCTGCACGAGGGGCAGATCTTCCGCTTGCTCAGAAAGCCCATCTCGCGCGAGGACCTGCGCCTCGCCGTCGACACCGGCGTCGAGCACTTCGCACGCCTTCAGCAGGAGCGGCTGCTGACGGAGCAGTTGATGTTCTCGCGCGAGTCGCTGCTCTCGCTGACCGAGGCGCTCGAGCAGCGGCTGGCGGACGAGATCGCCAACCTGCGCAGCATGCAGCAGCTCGCCTCGCACCTGAACTCGACGAGCTCGCTCGAGGAGGTCGCCGAGACCGCCGCGACCGCGGTCTCGCGCGCGCTCGGCGGCAGGCCGACGCGCGTGGAGCTCGTGAATCCGAACCGCCCGGACGAACGCGCCGCCGGCGTCGTCGGGGAAGCCCCCCGCGGTACCACCCACGTCGAGCCCGTCGAGTCGCCCGAGGGAGAGATCGGCTCGATCGTCGTGGGCGGCATCGACGGGGAGGCGCTGACCGAGCGAGACCTGCGCATTCTCGCGTCGCTCGTCTCGTCGACCGCGCTCGCCGCGCACAGCCAGATCCGCCGCTTCGAGCGCGACGAGGCGCAGCACGCCACGGTCTTCGCGATGGCGCGGCTGGCCGAGCGGCGCGACAACGAGACCGGCCAGCACCTCGCCCGCGTCAGCGAGTATTGCCGGCTGGTGGCGCTCGGTCTGCGGGAGGACGGCCACCACGTCGACGTGATCACCGACCACTTCGTGGACGACCTCGTCCGCTCCGCGCCGCTGCACGACATCGGCAAGGTCGGGATTCCCGACAACATCCTGCTCAAGCCCGGCAAGCTCGTCGGGGACGAGTGGGAGGTGATGAAGCAGCACACCGTGATCGGCGCCGAGACGATGCGCTCGATCATCGAGAGCACGGCGCAGCCGGGCTTCCTCATCATGGGCCGCGACATCGCCTGGTGTCACCACGAGAAGTGGGACGGCACGGGCTACCCGCGGGGCATCGCCGGCGAGGAGATTCCCCTGTCGGCGCGCATCGTCGCGCTGGCGGACGTCTACGACGCCCTGACCACGGAGCGGCCCTACAAGAAGCCGTGGTCGCACGAGCGCGCGATGGAGCTCATCCTGGACGAGAGCGGGAAGCACTTCGATCCCGACGTGGTCGCGGCCTTCGCGAAGCGCGCGGAAGAGGCGTGCCGCATCCGCGTGCAGTTGGCGGACGAGCCCGAGTCGCAGGCGAAGGCCGCCTAGAGCCTCCGTCGACGCCGTCGACCCGCGCGTTGCATCGCGCCGGGCAGTTGCAAGACTGTGCGATTGCCCACCTGGAAGCGCACCTACTGGGCGGTCTACGCCGCCAACCTCATCACCGCCATCGGCATGATGAGCTTCCTGCCCTTCTTCCCGAGCTACGTGGAAGAGCTCGGCGTCGAGGGGCGGGACGCGATCGCGGCGTGGACCGGCGTGATCTTCGGCGCGGCGCCCCTCGCCGCCGCGTTCATGGGCCCGATCTGGGGCTCGATCGGCGATCGCTTCAGCCGCAAGCTGATGGTGCTGCGCGCGATGGTGGCGATCACCTTCTTCGTGGGGCTGATGGGCTTCGTCCGCTCGCCCTGGGAGCTGCTCGCGCTGCGGTTCTGCCAGGGGATCTTCTCCGGCTTCGTGCCGCCGAGCATCGCCCTCGTCAGCGTGGCCGCGCCGGCCGGCCTCCAAGGCCGCGTGGTGGGGAGCCTGCAGGGAGCGCTCGCCGCGGGCAGCATCGTCGGGCCGCTCCTCGGGGCGTTCGTCCTGGAGGCCTCAGGGCTCTCCGCCGTTTTCCTGGTCGTCAGCGCCGCCTCGGGGCTGAGCGCGCTGCTCGTCGGCCTCTTCGCCCACGAGGATCCCGAGCTGATCGAGACCGTCGAGAGCTGGTCGCCGACGTCGGTCATGGCTCACGCGTGGAACGACCTGCGCGACCTCTTCGCGAAGCCCAAGCTTCGCGCTGCGCTGCTCGTCTTGTTCTGCATGCAGTTCGGCATCGGCGCGACCAACCCGTTGATGGAGCTCCTGGTCCGCGACGTTTGGGACGGCGATCCCGCGCTGGTGCCGCGCCTGACGGGTGCGCTCTTCACGCTGCTCGCGCTGGCGAGCCTGATCGCGATGCCGCTCTGGGGGCGCTACGGGGATCGCGTCGGCCACGCCCGCGCGCTGGTGCGCTGCACGCTGGCCGGCGCCGGCTCGCTCGCGCTGCACGCGGCGGCGCCGGCGTTCGCCGCGCTCGCCGGCGCGCGCACCCTGCTCGGTCTGACCTCCTCCGGGGCGAACGCGGCCACCTTCGGGATCGCCGCGACGGAGACCCCGGTCGAGCGGCGGGGGGGCGCGATGGCGGTCGCCTTCAGCGCGCGTGCCCTGGCGATGTCCACCGGCGCCATGGCCGGGGGCGCCCTCGCCGCCGTCCTCGGGATCCAGGGCCTCTTCCTCGCGGGCGCCGGCGTGGTGCTCCTGTGTCTGGCCCTCACGCGGCCGGCTCGACCGCGGGAAGGTTGACCCACCACATCTGGTAGGGGTGGACAGCGGCCCACCACCACGGATAGGGTAGAGCGCATGAAGCCCCCCATCCGGATCTACCTCGTCGGCGCCCACGCCACCGGCAAGACCACCCTGGCCCGCTGGATCCGCGACCGCTACGGGATGCCCATGATCTCCGAGGTGGCGCGGGGGGTCCTGGCGGAGATGGAGGCGCAGCTCGACGCGCTGCGCTCGAACCTGGACCTCGTCGACCGGTACCAGACCGAGGTGTTCGTGCGTCAGATCGAGGCGGAAGAGCGCCAGCCGGGGAGCTTCGTCTCCGACCGCGCCTTCTGCAACCTCGCCTACGCCGCGCACCACTCGCGCATCCTCGCGGGCGTCGCCGCGGATCCGCGGCTCGAGCGCTACATGGCCTCGGTGCGCGCCGGCATCGTCTTCTTCCTGCGCCCGCACCCCGCCCTGGTCGTGCCCGACGGCGTCCGAGCGGGTCTCGAGTGGGAGGAGGTCGTCCGCATCGACGGGATGGTCAAGCTCATGCTCGAGATGTTCGGCGTCCCCTACATCCCCGTCGAGACGCTGGCGATGCAGGAGCGCGTGCGGCTGCTCGAGAACGTGCTCGGGCTCGCGGGCCTGAAGCCGGTGGCCGAGCGCGAGCTCGACGACGAGATCCGGCCGCTGGAGCAGACCGGACCGCGCGAGCGATCCGGCAACGGGCACAAGACGCTGGCGGCGTCGAGCTCCTAGGAGCCTTTTCCGGCCTTCTCGGTCGCTTCCTCCGCGCGGATCTCCTTCAGGAGCCGCTTCAGGTCGCGGCGGTTGTTCGTCGCGTCGCGCAGGGCGGTGCGGACGAGCTCCTTCTTGTCGCGCGCCATCCCGCCGGCGTCGAGCTGCTCTTGCGCGAGCTCGGCGGCGCGGTCGTACCAGGCGAGCGCCTGGTCGAAGTCGCGACCGAGGTAGTAATGGAGGATGACGGCGGTGTCGTTCAGGTACACCGGGTCTTCGTCGTCGAGCTCCACCGCGCGCGTGTAGGCGTCGTACGAGGCCTCGAACAGGTCGTCGGCCTTGGCCGCCTCCTCGTCGTCGGGCAATCCCGCGACGCGCGCGCCCTCCTCGCGCAGGAAGAAGCCGAGGTTGTTCCAGTAGCGCGCGACGTCGCGCGCCGTCTCGGCGCAGAGCTCGGCCAGCACGGCGGCGTCGGCCCAGCGCTCGCGCTCGACGCACCAGCCGATGACGAACTCGACCCTGGCGATGTTCATGTCGCGGTCGCCGAGCATCTCGGCGATCATCGCGCTCGGCTCGACGTCCCATCCGGCCTTGAAGGCCTCGAGCGCGCCCTCGTAGTCCTTCTGGTCGTAGCGGGCGAGGCCGATGTAGTTCCACGCGTTGACGAAGGTCGGCGCCTTCTCGAGCGCGGCGAGGAACGCCTCCTCGGACTCCTTGCGCTTCCGCTCGTAGTAGCGGGTGTAACCGAGCCACCAGAGCATCGTCGCGTCGCGCAGGTCCTTCTTGCCGGCGCGTTTGGTGAACGCGGGCGAGGCCTCCTCGAGCACCTCGTTCAGGTCGCGGTTGCCGAGCGTGCCGAAGAGCTGTCCGAGGTCCACCGACGTGGGGTTCCAGACCAAGGCCTGCGCGTAGGACTCCTTGGCGAGCTTCGCCTGCTTCTTCCACATCAGCGTGTGGCCGTGTTGCAGGTAGGACTGCGCCTTCAGGCTCTGGAGCCGGAGGTCCTTCCGGGTCGGCTTGCCGGCGAGCTCCGCCGCGCGTCCGAAGGCGTCGCGCGCCGCCTCCCAGTGGCGCTCGGAGAGCGAGACCTGCGTCGCATCGGCCTGGGTCGCGACGAACTGCGAGAGTGCGATCGTGCCGAACTCGAACATCGTCTCGGGATCGTCCGGGTAGTAGCGCACCGCCGTCTCGATCGCCTCGCGCGCGTCGTCCAGCTCCTGGTTGAACCACGAGGCGCGCGCCAACGGCAGGAAGGCGTCCCGGTACTTCACCGGGTCGGCGAGGGTCGAGCGCTTCAGGAACACGACGGCGTCCATGAAGTTCATCTGGACGGTGTTCGCGAGACCCTGC
The DNA here is from genome assembly GCA_028278425.1 of Planctomycetota bacterium. Taxonomy (GTDB): domain Bacteria; phylum Planctomycetota; class UBA1135; order UBA1135; genus JANQEJ01. The sequence continues at coordinate 17,989 of JANQEJ010000067.1, forward strand.
GCCAGGTGCTCCTCGCCCCGGCGCGCGAAGGCCATCCCGTACAGGTAGTCCATGTCCGGGCCGTCGTGCACGCTGGCGAGGTCGTCGATCGCGTTCAGCGTGTCGTTGTTCCGCCCGCCCTGGTCCATCCACGCGCGCAGCACCCACATGCGCGTCTTCAGCGTTCCGCCGTCGAGCTGCTGGGCCTGGAGGAAGACGCCCTCGGCATCCTTGGGCTTCTTGTGGTCGAGGAGCTCGCGGCCCTGGAAGATGAGCTGGTCGACGTCGTCGAGCTGCGGCAGCGCCGACGTCGACGGCGCGAGGGCGAGGAGGGTGAGGGTGAGAAGGGTCCGCATGGATGTCACTCGCAGGGGTCGGCCCAGGTCAGCGTGGCGAAGAGCTCTTCGTGGGATTTGACGTCGAGCTCGCCGCGGAGGTAGGGGAGCCAGTACTGCTTCACGGTCTCCCGCACGTCCGGGTCGACCTCGACGCTCTTCTCGAACCAGGCCATCGCCTGGTCCTTGTCGTTCTTGAAGTGGGCGTAGAGGACGCCGAGGTTCTGGTACGCGTCGCCCCACGCCGTGCGGAGCTCCGCTTTGGCGTCCTCCTCGAGCTCGGGATTCAGGATCTGCTCGGCGCCCATCTCCACGCAGCGCCGCAGGTACTCCTCGGCGAGCTCGAGGTCCTCGTGCAGGTAGTAGATCAGGACGAGGGCCGTATCGTTCACGACGCGGACGTCCTCGGGCGCGCCGGCGGACGCGTCCATGTAGGCGTCGCGGCTCTTCTCCATCTGCTCGCGCGCGAGCGCCATGGTCTCGTCGGCGGCGCGGCGGAACGCCTCGCGCTCGGCCTCGGAGCCGGCGGGGACCGCGTCGTCGAGCCCGATCGAAGCGCGCATCTCCTGCAGGCGGTCCGCGCTGGTGATCTCGCCGCGCGCGGCGGCGCAGAGGCGCTGGCCGAGGAACTCCGTCTCGACGGCGACGTCGCGGAAGAAGAAGCCGGCGTTGTTGTGGAAGGCGATGTCCTCGGGCCGGTACGTGCGCAGGAGGTCGAAGGTCTCCGCCGCCGCGAGGAAGTCCTCTTCCTTGTTGTACGCGTCCGCGCACCAGGCGAGGCCGCTGACGCCGGACTGAAGCCGGCCGTCGATCTGCCACTCCATGCCGCGCTCGAAGACGTCCTCCATCGAGAGGAAGGCGTCGCGGGCGCCGTCGATGTCGCCGTCGTTGTAGAGGCACCACCCGACCGCGTTGCGGCACATGACCTCGTAGCCCTTGCAGTTCGGGCCGTAGCTGGTCTGGATCTCGCGGCACCGCCGGAAGCTCGCTTCCGAGGATCGGAACTCGGCCGGCCGGCGGTCGCCGTTCTCGAAGGCGGCGAGCGCGACGTGGAAGCGCTCGTAGGCCTCGTACCAGTATCCGAGGGCGACGTCGGGGTGGCGCGCCGTGAACTTCTCGAAGGTGGCGAGCGAATGCTCCGGGCCGCCGGCCTGGCGCGCCACCGAGGCGAGGCGCTCGAGCATCCCCTCGTCGTCGGGCAGGCGGTCGAGCCCGCGCTCCAGGGCTCCCTGCGCGTCGACGTAGCGCTCCTCCCATTCATAAAGGTAGGCGAGCGTCGTGTGCACCCACGGGTCGTTGGCCTCGCGCCCGAAGAGCGCGTGGAGCGCCTGCTCGGTCTCGAGGAAGAGCGCGTGCAGGTCGTCGGGATCGGCTTCGCCGGAGGTCTTGCGCTCCACGTAGGCGCCGTAGGCCGCCTCGGCGTAGATGCGGTTGGGCGAGGGGTCGAGGTCGGTCGTCCGGTTGCCGAGCGCCTCGAAGCCGTTCTTCGCGTGCAGCAACGCCTCCTCGTTCCGGCCGAGCAGGCGGGCCGCGCGGCTGGCGCCGAAACTAGCCTCCGCGGACGTACCCGAGCGCTTGAAGCCGGCGAAGGCGTCCTCGAGCGAGCCCTGGATGAAGAGCGCCGAGCCGCCGGTCAGCATGCCCTTCTCCGCGAGCATCAGGCGCCCCTGGGCGTCGACGAGCCGCGCGTCGGCGTCGCGCGGCTGGAGCTGAAGCGCGCGGTCGACGTAGAGCAGCCCGTCCTCCGGGTTTCCGGCGTCGAGCTGTGCGCGCGCTTCGGCCAGGTACTCGACGAAGAGCAGCCCGCCGAGGATGTCGCGCGCCTCCGCGTACCGGCCGTCGCGGATCGCGGCGATCGCGGCCTCCGCCTCGTCGACCGGCGGCGGGACGGAGGGCTCGCCCGCGACGGCGGCCTCGCCGGGCGCCGTCGTCGCGAGCTCGGGCGGTTCGGGGACCGGATCCGGGGCGCGGCAGGCGAACGAGAGGAGGAGGAGCGGAAAGGCGATGGGGCGGCGCAGCATTGCAAACCGAGGCAAAAGTGGAGGGGGGCGGCTCGCGCTAGAACGGTCGGAGATTCTACTCCGGCGCTCGGTGGCCTCCCAGGGGGCCGACGAGCGCCTCTACAACCCGAATGCCGGCCCGGTTACGCTTTTGCGTTGCCCCGCCGGAAGACCGTCGCGTCCCACGTCGTCCAACGCGGTCTTCCGGCCCCGAGTCCCTTCCGTTCCAGCCAGGATACGCCCTTTGCCCAAGCGGTCAGTCGCTCGTCTCGCGTGCGCGTCCGCGGCGTTCGCCGCGGCCATCGCCCTCTCCGGATGCGGGAGCGACAGCCCCGCCTGCGTGTTCGGCCCCGACGGCTGCCAGGGCGGGGGCGGACCGGGCGCGCTGGGACAACCCGCGGTGTTGCCGGGGGACGATCAGGTGATTCTCGCCGCCGCGCCGACGGCACGGGCCTTCCCATCCGGCTCCGGGTTCTCCGGCGAGACTCCGATCGTCGTCGTCTTCAGCGAGTCGATGGCCGCGAGCACGCTGCAGGGAACCATCGGCGTGTTCCCGGACGTGCCGGGCTTTCCGGGGCTTGGCGCATCGCCGCAGGCGCTCCTGGCCAACGACCGCGTTCTCATCATCTTTCCGCCCGCCGAGCTGGACGACGGCGACTACGTGATCCGCGTGGCGGACGGCGAGACGGTCACGGACATAACCGGACAGGAGCTCGTCGGCGGCGGGGAGCTCGGAACGTTCTCCGTCGGCGGTGGCGGCACCGAACCCCAGCTCGTCGCCAGCTTCCCGGACGTCAGCGACGGAGTCGTGACGGTACCGCCCGCGACTCCGGTCATCGTCGCCTTCGACCGCGACATGGACGCCTTGTCGGTCAACCCGACGACGTTCGGTCTGGAGGTCGATGGGTTCCCCTTCGCCGACCACGACCCCATGCCGCTGCCGCAGGAACCGCCCGGCATTGAGCGTGTGTTCATCTCTCCGGGTACCGGCGATCCATCGCCCTTCGGAACCGGCGTGAGCGTCGACATGATCCTCTCGACCGGCATTCAGGCGGAGGACCAGACTTCCTTCGGGGGACAGACGCTGACGTTCACGACTCAAGCGCTCGGCTCGCCGGTGGGCGCTGCGATTCTCTCGGAGCCGGCCGACGGGATCGGCATCGACAACTTGACCGCCATGCACCCACAGGAGCTCACGGTCCAGATCGATCTCGTCGACGCCAGCGACGGGGACGTGCTGGTGCTGAACCTCTTCGGCACGGCGGAGGATCCGGAGGATCCAACCGTTCAGCAGCTCGTTGCGCGGAGACGCACGAAAGTGCTGAACGGGACGGACCCGATCACCAGCGCCTTGTACCTCCGGACCGAGGTAGACATCGAGAACGCGTTCATCCTGGACGGCGACGTTGCCTTCTCTTTCCACGTCGAACGCGCGATCGGAGGCGAAACGCAGGCGACACCGGTCCGCGTGTTGGACGTGGACCCGGACACGTCGGGGATCCAGGACCCGAGGCTCGACAGGGTTCGCCCGACGGTGTCCGAGCTCCTCTATCCGGGCGAAATGACCGACGTCTTCCACTCCGACCTGCGCGACCTCGTTCTCGTGGGCCAGGCGGACGAGATGATCAGCGCCGCGGAAGTCCTGCCGGTAGGGTCGGGCGTCAGCGGGAGCAAACCGGCGGTCGTCGGCTCCGACTCGTCGGGGCTCTTCATCGCGAAGCCGGTACCGCTCGACGTCATCCCGGTGGGCACGACGGTGGACTACGAATACACGGTCTTCGACGAGGTCGGGAACGCGTCGGATCCCGTGGCCGGTCCGGTGCCGTTCACGTTCCGGCAATTGGGCGTTGTCGGACCGGACGAGTTCCTTCCGATGGAGACCATCGACGTCGAGGTTTTCGACGCGAACACCCTCGCGCCGATCATGGACGCCGTCGTCTACACGCACGAAGACCTCGGAGATGGGACCTTCCCGTTCCAGGAGAAGCAGCTCACCACCGCCGACGGGCTGGCCACGGTGTTCAGCGCCCAAACGATGAACGCCGGGACGATCCTGACGGTCGAGGCGGAGGGCTACGACCTCTTCACGTTCCACGGCATTTGCGCCGACCGTATCTCCGTTCCGCTGCGCAGGTCGGATCTCGGCGTGGCGACTTCCGTCGGCGTTCTGACGACGACGAGCGCGCTCGCCTCGGTGGTGCTCGCGGATCCGGACCAGACGCTCAAGTACGACGACACGCGTCTCTTTCAGGTGGCCGAGCCGACGTTCACCGGGGACGACTGTGTGACGCCTCCTTTCGGCGGGTCGATCACGTGCGATTTCGGTCCCGTCTTCATCCGGCCCGAGCGGATCGGCGCATTGAGCTTCTTCGCCGGCGAGCTGAATCAGACCGTCTTCGATCCCGACGACCTGTTGCGCGCCTTTGAGCTGCAGTTGCCCCAGGCTCCCACGCCGGGAGGAGGAGCGGACGCGACCTCGATCGTCGTGTCTTTCCTCCTGGAGGAGACCGACCCCGTGGACATGGAGGAGCCGGTCGAGCTCATGGGCCTGCCCACTCTGAGCGCCTCCCCCTTCATCGGCTTGACCGACCTCGTCGGCGATCCCGACACGACCGGGGACCCCTTCGTCACGGTCGAGGCGCTCATCCCCGGGATCCCGGGCGCGGTGACCGTCGGACAGGGACTGGCGTTCCAGCTCACTTCGACCACGTGGACGCTCCGCGCCGCCATCCCCGGCGCCGTCGACAGCCTCGGGTTCTTCCCGCAGATGGGGATCATCGACCCGGACCTCTTCTTGCGCGTCGAGCTGCGCGACACGGACGAGAACGACCCCATCCCCGGCAATCGCGTGGGGCGGCGGCCGAGGATGTCCGGGCTCGGTTCACTGATCCCGCCGAGCTTCCTCGTCGCGCCAGACGTGCCCACGGTGACGGAGCCGATGCCCGCAGCCGTCGTCGGGCCGTCGTTCGACGTGACCTTCGAGGACGCGATCCCGGACCTGAGCCTGCAGGGCGGGCTCTACGTCGTCACGGTCGCCGACAGCACCGGGCGACGATGGGACGTCGTCCTCGAGGATCCTGACGACACGGGGCCGGGAGCGCCGCCTTCCGTGCACCTGCCGGACATTCTCGCCGAGGGCGGCGTGCCGCTCGCCGACGGCAGTCTCACCTGCACGGTGGCGGCCTACGGATGGCCCACGTTCGACGCCACCAACTTCCTCTTCTCGGACATCGAGCGCGAACACGACATCTTCGGCGAGAGCGCGCCCGTCGTGTTTATGCAACAGACCTCGCCGTAGCTCTGGTACCGGTCCGGGGCGTTGCTAGAATCGCGCTCCTCGTCGGTTCTTAGCCTCAGCGAGGGTCCGCCATGCTCCGAGATCGACTTCCCCTGGCCGCGTGCCTGCTCCTCGCCCTCGTCTCCTGCGCCGAGCTCGGGTCCCGCCGCGAACAGCACGTGACCGACCTCATGCCGTCGGACGGGCTGGCCGCGACGCAGCCGGGAGACGTGGCGGTCCCCGCCGTGCGCGACCAGTCCGAGGCCGGCGGCGCGCCGGTTCAGACCCTGCGCCGGGCGATCTACCGGGGGCTCGTCACCCGGCTCTACAGCCCGGTGGACCTCGAGTACCTCGACAAGGGCTGGACCGAGGCGTCGTTCGGCGACGAGGCGGTGGCCGACGCGATCCTCCAGGTCGCGGTGATCGAGTGGGACGAGTCCTTCCTCGACGCGCGCGGGGTCGTCATCGCGAGCGCGGAGGCGCGGCTCCACGATGCCCGCGACCTCTCCGGCAAGCCTCTCTGGGGCGTGACCGTCACCCGGCGGATCGACCTGACCGGGCTGCCGGAGGACGGCGACCACCGGGTCTGGGCGGCGGAGCGCCTCGCGACGGAGATCCTCGCCCAGCTCCCCGAACGGGACGCCGTCCGGGCCCCCCGCACGGACGCCTAGGCCCACTCCGAGCGCGGGTGGGGCGCCGGCCTTGCCCCTCCGGGGCGAGTCGCTAGACTCTTTCGCTTGAATCTGGCCGGCACACCCCTTCTCCGGAGGCCTTTTCTCTGGGAAGCGGGCAAGTCCCCCGAGAACCAAGGAGAGCCATGGCCATCACCGCGGAACGAAAGCAGGAGATCGTTAAGGAGTTCGCCCTCGCCGAAGGCGACACCGGGTCGCCGGAGGTGCAGATCGCGCTCCTCTCCGAGCACATTCGCAATCTGACCGAGCACCTCAAGGTCCACAAGAAGGACTACACCTCCCGCCGCGGGCTCCTGATGATGGTCGGGAGCCGCAGCAAGCTCCTGAAGTACCTCAGGAGGCGGGACCCGAGCCGCTACCAGGCCATCGTGGAGCGCCTGGGGCTGCGCCGCTAAGGCCCACGAAGCCGCGCGCACCCATCCCCGGTCCAGGCGCGGCGAACCCGCTTCGACGCGGGACGACGACGGAAGACAGTGAGTTGACAACGAAGCGCGGGCGGAGCCGCCCGCGGCATGACGACGGAAAGAAAGACAAAGAATGGAAAACTACACCCGCGTGGAATGCGAGCTGGCGGGAAAGACCCTGACGATCGAAACCGGTCAGGTCGCGCGACAGGCGCACGGCTCGTGCATCGTTAGCTACGGCGAAACCCAGTGCTTCGCCGCGGTTTGCACCGGCCCCGCCCGCGAGGACATCGACTTCTTCCCGCTGACGGTGGACTACCGCGAGAAGACCGACGCGGCGGGCAAGATCCCCGGCGGCTTCTTCAAGCGCGAGGGTCGCCCGACGACCAAGGAGATCCTGACCATGCGGCTGATCGATCGCTCGATCCGGCCGCTGTTCCCGAAGGGCTTCCGCCAGGAGGTCCAGGTGATGAGCAAGGTGCTCGGCTACGACGGCGAGACCAGCTCCGACATCCTGGCGATGATCGCGTCGTTCGCGGCGCTGCACATCAGCCCGATCCCCTTCCACTGCGCCCTCGGCGCGGTGCGCGTCGGCCACCTCGACGGCGAGCTGATGCTCATGCCGACCGACCCCGCCCGGCGCGAGGAGTCGCAGCTCGACCTCGTGGTCTCGGGCCACGCCGACGCGATCGCCATGGTCGAGGCCTCGGCCAAGCAGCTCGCGGAAGCCGAGATGATCGACGCCCTCGAGATGGGCCACACCGCCATCAAGACGATCTGCGCCGCCCTCGACGAGCTGCGCGAGAAGGCCGGCCAGGACAAGATGGAGTTCGTCGAGCCGGTGAAGGACGAGGAGCTCGAGGCCGCCGTCGGCGCGAGCTACGACGCCGTCAAGGCCGCCATGGCCACCGAGGGCAAGCACGAGCGGGCCGACGCGGTCCGCGCGATCCGGGACAGCGTGGTCGAGGAGCTCTCGTCCGGCATCGAGGACGAGCGCGAGAAGGCCAAGCGGGTCAAGGCGGTCAAGAACGCCTTCAGCGAGCTGGCCGGCCGCGTCGAGCGCGACGGCATCCTCGCCGGCAAGCGCATCGACGGCCGGGCCTACGACGAGATCCGCCAGATCACGATCGTGCCGGACTTCATCAAGCGCCAGCACGGCTCGGTGCTCTTCACGCGCGGCGAGACGCAGGCGCTGGTCTCCACCACCCTCGGCACGCCCGACGACGAGCAGATCATCGACGGGATCGAGGAGGAGTACCGCAAGCACTTCTACCTGCACTACAGCTTCCCGCCCTACAGCGTCGGGGAGACGCGGCGCATCATGGGACCGGGCCGCCGCGAGATCGGCCACGGCATGCTGGCGGAGCGCTCGCTCCAGCCGGTGCTGCCGAGCCACGAGCAGTTTCCGTACACGATCCGCATCGTCTCCGACATCATGGAGTCGAACGGCTCCTCCTCGATGGCGAGCGTGTGCGGCGGCTGCCTCTCCATGATGCTCGGGGGCGTGCCGCTCCAGCAGCCGGTGGCGGGCATCGCGATGGGCCTCATCCAGGAGGGCGACCAGACGGCGATCCTCTCCGACATCCTCGGCTCGGAGGACCACAACGGCGACATGGACTTCAAGGTCGCCGGCTCGGGCCTCGGCATCACCGCCCTTCAGATGGACATCAAGATCCAGGGCGTGACGCGCGAGCTGCTCGAGGCCGCCTTGACCCAGGCGCGCGATGGCCGCATCCACATCCTCAAGAAGATGCTCGAGGTCGTCCGCCAGCCGGCGGAAGAGATTTCCGAGTTCGCGCCGCGGATGGAGGTCATCCAGATCCCGAGCGACCGCATCGCCTTCCTCATCGGTCCCGGCGGCCGGACGATCCGCGGCCTCCAGGACCAGTTCAAGGTGAAGATCGCCGTGGTGTCCGACGAGGGCACCGTGTCGGTCGCCGGCGTCGACAGCGAGAAGGTCGGCGCCTGCATCGCGACCATCCAGGCCATGTGCGAGACGCCGAAGATCGGCGCGCGCTACAAAGGAACGGTCAAGAGCACCAAGGACTTCGGCGCCTTCATCGAGATCCTCCCGGGCACCGAGGGCATGTGCCACATCTCGGAGCTCGCCGAGGGCTACGTCGACCGCGTCGAGGACGTGGTCAAGCCGGGCGACGAGATCGAGGTGGTCGTCATCAACGTGGACGACCGCGGCAAGATCAAGCTGTCGCACCGCCAGGCGCTCGCTCCGCAGAGCTAGGGTTCCCACCGACTTCGATCGAACGGGCCACGCCGTTCCGCAACCGCGGGGCGGCGTGGCCCGTTCGCGTACGGATTCCGAGGTATGTTTTGCCGATTGCCGGCTACACACGGGCGGCCCAAGACATCTAGTCCGTTGCCCGGCGGCGCTCGCGGGGTAGCTCTCGAAGCGCTCCTCGAGCCCGACCTTCGGGCAGGAACGCGCAAATTCCCCGGGTTTCTGCGCAGGAAATCGGCATCTCCGGCCGTATTCCCCCACGGCTCCGCTACCATCCAATGAAAGACCGGCCTGTCATGCGCGCACTGAACCTGATCGCCCCCCTCGCCCTCTTCCTCGGCCTCGGAGCGGTCCCTGCGGCGGCGGAGCCGGTGGAGACGGCGGCCATCGAGAGCGCCGAGACGAGCTCCGGATGGAAGGCGAAGGCGAAGGACAACATCGCCGGCCTGAGCGACCTCAAGAAGGTCTCGAACCCCGCGGTGGTGGACTACGACAAGCTGCTCGCCGCCACGGCGGAGATGAAGCAGATCAAGCGGGACAAGATCGATCCCGACTCCCCCAAGGGCCGGAGCCTCCGCCAGCAGGCCGTCGAGCGCGTCACCAAGGCCGCCGAGGCCATCCGCTCGGAAAAGCGCCATTGCAGCGTCTGGAAGGCGATCAGCCACAAGGACGGCCGCAAGGTGGCGGACATCACCAAGGCCGTGCAGGACAAGCTCGGAAGCGTCTGAGACCATCGGAATCGTCCGTATCGAGCCCCGCCCCGCCGCTTCCAGCGCGGGGCGCCGTCGTTTAAGGAGGAATCTGGATTTCGACCCCGACCCTCGCCCTCCGCTCCAGGTTTCGCTACGAATGCCCGATCGACGGGATACCCCCATGTCTCGGAAGTCGCGTTCGGAGCTGATCCTACCGCTCCTCGTCCTCGCCGGATGCCTGGCCCCGCGGCCCGGGGAGGAGGGCGAGGTCATCGGCATCGACGAGGTCGGCCGCATGATCGGCGAGGGGGCCGAGCCGGTCCTCGGGACGGTCGAGGAAGGGCGGGTCGTCCCGGAGGGAGACCCGACGGCGTTGGCGGATCCGGCGGCCGTGGACTTCCAGGAGACCGAGGACGAGCAGGAGGAGCCGCGCGAGAACCCCTACATCCACTTCGGCGAGCGGATCATGGTCCACACGCATCCGGTCACCGGGGAGACGCTGATCACGAAGCCCTACCCGCTGCCCGAGGGCAAGGGGCAGAGGATGCTCGACCTGATTCGAGCCATCGAGCCGTTCCCGTACACGCTGGTGCCGGTCGATGACAAAGGAGCTCCGGTCCCCTCGGATCAGCCGCCGAATCCCGAAGTCGTCGAGCTCCTGGTCATGCCGGGCTGGGATACCGAGCAGTACATCAAGCGCGCGACCGGGCCCGCCATCACGGATCCGTCGGTCGCCGACTCGCTCGTCATCTCCGACCTGCTCGTCGCCACGGCGACCTACGACCTGCTCGACGAGATGGAGGACTTCGTCAACCTGTTCGGGGCCGGCGTGCGCCAGATCGAGATCGAGGCCAAGATCGTCGAGGTCGTGGACTCCGACACCTTCGATTTCGGCATCCAGATGGGGAGCGCCGACTTCCCCGACAACACGCTCGTCGACGCCTTCGACTTCCAGTTGCCCAACGTTTCGGATCCCGTCGAGGCCCTCCTCACCCTGGGAGCCGTCCAGGACGGCGTTCAGTTCGACTTGATCCTGGAGGCGCTCCAGACCTTCTCCAACGTCTCGATCGACCAGCAGCCGAAGGTCGCCGTGCGCGAGGGCGTACCCGCGACCATCGCCAGCACGCGTGAGATCCCCTACCAGAAGATCGGCACCTTCGACCCGAACACGGGGAACGTCTCGACCACGCTCGACTACATCTCGGTCGGGATTCAGCTCTACGTCGCACCGCGGGTGGTGGGGACCGACACGCTGGCCATCGACGTGCACGTCATCTCGTCCCAGTTCGTGGGCTCGATCAACACGCTGTCGGGGACCGTTACGAGCATCGACACTCCGGTCGTCGCCACGCGCACGGCCAAGACCGTCGTCTACCTCCAACCGGGCCAGTCCCTCATCATCGGCGGGCTGACGAGCGAGCGGATTCAGGAGATCGAGCAACAGGTCCCGATCCTGGGCGACATTCCCCTGGTCGGGCGGATCTTCCGCTCGACCTTCGAGAGCACCGAGACGACCTACTCGATGTTCGTCATCAGCCCCCGGATCATCCAGGGCAACGAGTTCAACGCCGAGCTCTAGGCTCGATCGCTAAGATGGGGAAGCCGGGGCCCCCTCCGGCGTCCCAGTCGCCATGCAGTTGCTCCAGCGCCAGAAGGCCCTCCGCGCCGCCGCTTCCGTGCGCCGCGGGGCCGCCCTGCTGCTCTCGATGCTGGTCCTCTTCGTGCTGTGGGCGATCGTCATCCAGATCGCCGTCACCACGGCCACCGACGCCCGGATCGGCCGCAACGACGTGGCGCTGACGACGATGGACCTGGCGATCGAGTCCGCGCTGCTAGAGATCTCCGAGACCCTGATCGCGGACGCCGAAGCGGGCGAGGACAGCGGCGGAGGAGGCATGGGCGATGCCTTCGGCGACGTGGGCGGCGACGGCGGCGGCTTCCCCGGCGGCGAAGGGGGCGAGGAGGAAGGCGGCGGCGGGCCGGTCGACTGCAAGGAGGACGACTGGGCGCGGCCGATCCGCACCGAGATGGTCGACATCGGCATCCGCCTGCGGGTCCTCGTCCAGGACGAGGACAGCAAGTACAACGTCCTCACGATGCTGTCCGAGGACGAGGAGGAGGCCCAAAAGGCCTACGACCGCGTCGTCCGCATCCTCGACCTGTGCCGCGAGGGGACCGGGGCGGACATCGACTCCGGCGACGCGCGCGAGATGGCGACGCAGATGCTGGAGTACATCCAGAACCGCGACGACTTCTTCCCGACCCCCACCCTCCTCACCGCGGACGAGGAGCAGGAGGAGCTCGCGCTCCCGCTCTCGCTGCGCGAGTTCGTCTACCTCCCCGCCTTCGAGCCGAACCACTTCCGCGACTTCCGCGACGAGGACGGCGAGGTCGTCCACTCGATCGGCTCGTACCTGACCGTGTGGACCGCGCTGACCACCCGCGACGATCTCGATCAGGAGGCCGGGGGCGAGGACGGCGAGGGCGACCCGCCCGCCGGGGAGCCGGGCGGGGGCACCTCGACCGACACGTTGGGCGGCGGCAACGACGACGTGGGCGATCTGACGGGAACGGGCGCGGGCGGCCAGGGCGCCGGCGACGAGTCCCTCGGCGGAGGGGGCGGCGGAGGCGCCCAGGACGAGAAGGCCGGTATCGCGGTCAACATCAACACGGCGCCGCTGGCCGTCCTGGTGGCGCTGATGGACGACCGCGACGTCTCGGTCCGCTTCTGGGAGGACGTTCTCGAGTGGCGCAACGAGCCGGACGAGGAAGCGCTCGACGAGGACGAGGAGCCGCCGCTCGACGAGTTCGGCGACGAGGTCATCCCGAAGCAGTACTTCGAGTCGCTGGGCGACCTCGACGAGTTCGACGAGTACCGAAACCTCGAGGGAACGCTCCAGGGGGAGCTCAACCAGCTCCTGACGACCCAGAGCCACGTCTTCTCGATCTACGTCACCGCGCGGAAGCCGACCGGCCTCGACGCCGGAACGGGGGACTTCGCGCAGACGAAGGAAGAGCTGCTCGAGGAAGAGGAGAAGGGCCAGGCCCTGACCCGAACCGTGCGCTGCGTCGTCTGGCGCCGGCAGGGACAGGACGGCTGGGAGCTGATCCCGCTCGAGCGCTGGGAGGTCTGCGACTACATGCCCTTCGAGGTGCTGGACTTCCCCGACGAGGACCGGTGAGCCGCCGGGGAGCGCGCGCCGACCCGGTCCGTCTCGAGGTCTTCCACCACCTGTTCGCCGCGCTGTGCGAGGAGATGGGCGCGACCCTGCTCCGCTCGTCCTTCTCGCCCAACATCAAGGAGCGGCGGGACTTCTCCTGCGCGCTCTTCGACGGCGACGCGCGCATGATCGGCCAGGCGGCGCACCTGCCGGTGCATCTCGGCTCGACGCCGATGAGCGTCGCCGCGGCGCTCGCGGCCGTGGAGTTCGAACCCGGCGACGCGGTCGTCCTGAACGACCCCTTCGCCGGCGGGACGCACCTGCCCGACGTGACGCTGGTGTCGCCGGTGTTCCTTCCCGGCAGCAAGCGACCGGACTTCCTCTGCGCGAACCGCGCCCACCACGCGGACGTGGGCGGCGCCACGCCGGGATCGATGGGGCCGGCGAGCGACGTCCACGGCGAGGGGCTGCGCATCCCGCCGATGCGCCTGGTGCGCCGCGGCGAGGTCGAGCGCGAGGTCTTGGCGCTCCTCCTGGCGAACATGCGCGTGCCGCGCGAGCGCGAGGGCGACCTCTTCGCGCAGTGGTCCGCCAACCGGCTCGGCGAGCGGCGCATGCTCGCCCTGGCCGAGGAGCACGGCGCGCGCGAGGTCCGCGCCCGCGGCGCGCAGTTGATGGACTGGACGGAGAAGCTGACGCGCGAAACCCTGCGCGCGCTCCCGAACGGCGAGTGGAGCTTCGAGGACGAGCTCGAGGAGCCCGCGGCCGGCGGCGGCAACGTCAAGATCCGCCTGCGCCTCGCGAAGCGCGGCGCGAGGCTCGTCTGCGACTTCCGCGAGACCGACGCGCTGCCCGGCAGCCCCGTCAACACGGTGCGCGCGGTGTGCGTCTCGGCGGTCTTCTACGTGCTGCGCACGCTCCTTCCGCCGGGAACGCCGACGAACGACGGCATCCTGCGCGCGGTCGAGGTCCTGACCACGCCGGGGACGCTGGTGGACGCGGTCTACCCGACGAGCGTCGCGGCCGGCAACGTCGAGACGAGCCAGCGGCTGGTCGACGTCCTCCTCGGCGCGCTGGCGCAGGCGCTGCCGGACCGCGTTCCCGCCGCGAGCACGGGGACGATGAGCAACCTCACCTTCGGGGGGACGCTCGCCGGGGGCGAGCCCTACGCCTATTACGAGACGATCGCCGGCGGAGCCGGCGGCGGACCGGCCGGTCCGGGCGAGAGCGCCGTCCACACCCACATGACGAACACGCGCAACACGCCGATCGAGGCGCTCGAGGCCCAGGTGCCGGTTCGCGTGCTCTCGTACTCCGTCCGGCGCGGCTCGGGCGGCGTCGGGCGGAGCCCCGGGGGCGAGGGAATCCGGAAGCGACTGCGCTTCCTGCGTCCCGCACACCTCGCCTGGGTCGCCGAGCGTCAGGAGCGCGGCCCGTGGGGACTCGCCGGCGGCGGCCGCGGCGCGCCCGGCGGCGCGCGCGTGCGCCGCGCGGGCGCGAAACACTTCGAGCCCCTGCCCGGCAAGGCGGCGGTCGACCTCCCGGCGGACAGCGTCGTCGAGATCGAAACGCCGGGCGGCGGTGGCCACGGCAGAGCGCGCCGCTAAAATCGCCCGGTCATGCCTTCGCTCAGCGTGTTCGGTGCCCAGTGGGGCGACGAGGGGAAGGGCAAGATCATCGACAACCTCGCGCGCGACCACGACCTGGTCGTGCGCTACCAGGGCGGCGCGAACGCCGGCCACACGGTCGTCGTGGGCGGCGAGAAGTTCGTCCTGCACCAGATCCCCTCCGGCATCCTCCACGACGGCAAGCGCAACGTGATCGCCGGCGGTCTCGCGATCGACCCGGCGACGCTTCTGCGCGAGATCGACGGGCTGTCCGAGCGCGGGATCGAGGTCCACCCCGGAAACCTCTGCGTGTCCGGCGCCGCCCACGTGATCTTCGAGCACCACCGGCGCATCGACCGGCTGTCCGAGCGCTGGCTCGGGGACGGCCGCATCGGGACGACCGGCCGCGGGATCGGACCGTGCTACGCCGACAAGGCCGCGCGCACTGGGTTGCGCATCGCGGACCTCGTCGACCCGGACCGCCTGCGGCAACGGCTAGGGGCCGTCCTCGCCGAGAAGAACGCGCTGATCGGCGACGTCCACGGCGAGGAGACGCTCGACTTCGAAGCCGAGCTGAGCGCCGCGCTCGCCTTCGGCGAGCGGCTCGCGCCCTTCGTCGCGGACACCGGCGCCGAGGTGCGCGCGGCCTACCGCGAGGGCAAGCGGATCCTCTTCGAGGGGGCCCAGGGCGTGTTGCTCGACATCGACCACGGGACCTATCCCTACGTCACCTCCTCCAACACGGGCGTGCACGGCATCGGCCCCGGCGTCGGTTTCCCGCCCAACCAAATCGACCGCGCGTGGGGCATCGCCAAGGCGTACTGCACGCGCGTGGGCGAGGGGCCGTTCCCGACCGAGGACGAGGGCGAGTGCGGCGAGCGCCTCCGCGACGAGGGCAACGAGTACGGGGCCACCACCGGGCGGCCGCGGCGGTGCGGCTGGTTCGACGCGGTCGCGGTGCGCTACGCGCTCGAGCTCAACGGAGCCCAGGGCTGGATCATGACCAACCTGGACGTTCTCTCCGCCTTCTCGGAGATCTCCGTCGCCAGCGCCTACGAGCTCGACGGCCGCGCGGTGGACCGCTACCCCGCCGCCCTCGCCTCGCTGGCGGGGGTCGTGCCGCGTTACGAATCCAGGCCGGGGTGGATGGAAGACATCACGGGTGTGCGGCACTATGGAGACCTACCCGGGGCCGCCCGGGACTACGTCGAATGGATCGAGACGCTGGTCGGCGTCCCGATCGTCCTGCTCTCGGTGGGACCGGAGCGGGACCAGGTGATCCCGCGCGGTCTCTGATCCAGAGCCATGCCCAAGGAAGCCGTCCAGCGACCCGACCTCGGGGGACCGTTCCCCGACCACATCGCGATCATCATGGACGGCAACGGCCGCTGGGCGCAGGAGCGCAACATGCGCCGCGTCTTCGGCCACCGCGAGGGCATCGCGTCGGTGCGCGAGATCACGACGGAGTGCGCGCGGATGGGGGTGAAGAGCCTGACGCTCTACGCCTTCTCCGTCGAGAACTGGAAGCGGCCGAGCGTCGAGGTGCGCTACCTGATGCGCCTCCTGCGCCGCTATCTGATCGACGAGCGCGACACGCTCATGGACAACGACGTGCGCCTGCTCGGCATCGGGCGGCTCGACGACCTGCCGGAGGGGGCCCTGCGCGAGCTGCGCCGCACCGAGGCGATCACCGCAGGCAACCGAGGCATGCTGCTCCGGCTCGCGCTCTCCTACGGGAGCCGCACCGAGCTCGCCGACGGGTTGCGCGCGCTCGTCCGCGACGCGAAGGCCGGTCTGGTCGACCCCGGGGACGTCAACGAGGAGACCCTCCGGCGTTACCTCTACGATCCGGAGACGCCCGACCCCGACCTGATGATCCGGACCGCCGGCGAGATGCGGCTCTCGAACTTCCTTCTCTGGCAGGCCTCCTATTCCGAGCTTTTCGTCGCCAACGTGTGCTGGCCGGAGTTCCGCAAGCCGCAGCTCATGGAGGCGCTGGAGGCGTACGCGCACCGCGAGCGCAAGTACGGCGGCTTGATCCAGGACCACGCCAACGAGCAGACGGCGTAGCCCTTGGCGAGCGTCGCGCGACGGACGGTCACCGGCTTCGCGATCGGCGCGGGTTGCGCGCTTCTTCTGTGGCTCGACACCCTCACCGACGCGGGGTACGTCCTCTGGAGCGCGATCCCCGTGCTCGCCCTCGTCTCGGTCTGGGAGCTCGCGCGCATGGGAGAGCTCGCCGGGCGACGGCTCGAGCTCTCCTTCGGCCTCGCCGCCATCTCCGCCTTCGGGCTCCTCTTCTGGTTCGACCGGCTCGGGGTCGGGGACGAGCCGACGCGACGCCTCGGGCTCCTCTACCTCGCGGCGGCTCTCGTCTGCGCCCTGGTCCAGGGGATCACCGGACCGCGGGCGCGGCTCGCGTACCACGCGGGCCTCGCCGCCTGGGTGATCGCGCCCTTCGCCGGTCTGATCCCGTTCACGCTCGAGAGCGGCCACCGCGCGCTCGTCGCCCTGATCGTGCTCTCCAAGGTGGGGGACGTGTTCGGCTACTACGTGGGTCGCAAGCTCGGCCGCACGCACCCCTTCCCGAACCTGAGCAAGGGCAAGACGACCGCCGGCTGCGTCGCGTCGCTCGTCGCCGGGACGGTCTTCGGCGGCGGGCTCTCGCTGGCGGGACTCCTGCCGGAGGGCTCGCTCGGGATCCTCGGCGGGTTCCTCGCCGGGTTCGTCCTCAACGTCTGCGCCCAGGGCGGCGACCTGCTCGAGAGCTGGGTCAAGCGCCGCGCCGGCGTGAAGGACTCCGGCCGCCTGATGGGCGCGTCGGGCGGGTTGCTCGACGTCGTGGACAGCCTCCTCTTGACGGTGCCGGCCGCCGTGGTGCTGTGGTCGTGGATCTTCCGGTGACCCCTGTTACGCTGCTCTCCCCTTGATCGAGGCTACCATTCCCCTGCGTTCCCACGACGAGGCCATCCTCGTCCTCGGTCCCTACGACCGCCACGCGAAGCTGCTCCGGCAGGAGCTCGACATCGAGATCTACACGCGCGGCGGGAACCTGCGGTTGAAGGGCGTCGACGGCGACGTGGCCGAGGCGAAGCGGCGCGTGGAGCATCTGCTCGGAAAGTTCCGCAAGAAGCGCGACCTCGACCAGCGGGAGATCGAGACGATCCTGGTCGCGTCGAGCGAGCCCGACGGCTCGCCGCCCGCCGGCGCACCCGCGTCCGCGGCCGCGGACGTGCGCCCCGGCGCGGGCAACGGCGGCGCGGGCGTCGCGCGCTCGCGCAGCCAGGCGCAGTCGCAGAGCTTCTACGCCGGCGGAACGCCGGCCACCGGCATGCGCGTGCGCTCGGTCGAGCCGCGGAGCGAGAACCAGAGGCGCTACCTCGAGGCGGTCGAGGAGCACTCGCTCACCTTCGCGCTCGGCGTCGCGGGAACCGGCAAGACGTTCCTCGCCGTCGCCTCCGCCGTTCGCGCGCTGCGCAACGGCGAGTGCCGGCGGCTGGTCATCACGCGACCCGTCGTTGAGGCGGGCGAGAGCCTGGGCTTCCTGCCCGGCGACCTGCAGGCCAAGCTCAACCCGTACCTGCGGCCGATCTACGACGCCCTCCACGAGCTGATGCAGTTCGAGGACGTCATGCGACTGGAGGAGGCGGGCGTGATCGAGGTAGCGCCGCTGGCCTACATGCGCGGCCGGACGCTCGCCCACTCGTTCGTCATCCTGGACGAGGCGCAGAACACCACCGTGCCGCAGATGAAGATGTTCCTCACCCGGCTCGGCGAGGGCTCGCGCATGGTGGTGACCGGCGACCCGACGCAGTCGGACCTCGAGGGGCGCGGGCGCAACGGCTTCATCGACGCGGTGCGCCGCCTGCGGGGCTTCGCGGGGGTGGCCGCGATCGAGTTCAGCGGCAAGGACATCGTCCGCCATCCGCTGGTCCAGAAGATCGTCAAGGCCTACGAGGGGCCGCCGCCGCCCCGGGACGGCCGCTGAGCCCGATGCCGGCGCCGCCCGCCGCCTGACCGCGATGGCCGCGATCGCCTGGGAGACCGAAGACCGCCCCCTGGGGGACGCCGAGGTCGAGGCCGCGCTCGACGCCGCCCTCGAGCACGGCGGGCGGCCGGGGCTCGCCCTCGGCGTGGTGTTCGTCGACGACGCGCGCCTCGCCGCGCTCCACGCGGAGACCCTGGGCGATCCGTCGCCCACCGACGTGATCACGTTCGACCTCGGCGAGGAGGGCGGCGGACCCGCCGGCGAGCTTTGGGTCAGCGTGGAGCGGGCCCGGACGGTCGCCGCCGAGCGCGGCGTGCCGGTGGCGCGGGAGCTCGCCCTGTATCTGGTCCACGGCGCGCTTCACCTTTGCGGCTTCGACGATCGCGAGGACGCGGACCGCGCGCGGATGCGGGCGGCGGAAGCGCGCGTGCTCGAAGTCCTCGGCTATCCGCCCGACGCGCTGCCGCACGACGCCTGATCGTTCCCTGGTGGCAGGACCAGCGGACGGGAGGCCCTCTTTCTCCGATTTTCTCGCCACTTTTTTTCGGCTGTGGAAAACGGCGTGGCGGTGCGTGCTCCCGCGCGAAGTCGTGCGCCATTCGGCGAATGCCTCCGCTGTTCCGAGGTCTGTGCGTTCTCCACTCGAGTGGGCAACGCTTCGCCGGAAGCCCGAGCGCTCGCAAGCCGCTTGATTCGCGTTCCGGTTTCCGTACTTCAAAGCTGCGGACGAGCTCTGCGAGACCATGCCGAGGGAGGATTCAGCAGCGGAGTCGTGGGGGTGATCTCCGGCGGAACACCGCGCAAGGAGGAGGCGCGCACGAGCGCGTTCCTGCCGATCCTCTGGGAGGCCTACTGGCAGGACCCGGTCGACCAGAAGCGCAACCGCCTGGTCGAGGCGTACCAGCACCTCGTCGAGGAGGTCGTGCGCCGTTTCGCCGCGCGCCTGCCGCGCACGATCGACCGCGGCGACCTGCGCACCGCGGCCAACGTCGGTCTGATGTCGGCGGTGTCGAGCTTCGACCCCGGGCGCGGCGTGCGCTTCGAGTCCTACTGTGAGATGCGGGTCCGGGGCGCGCTCCTCGACGAGCTCCGCACCCAGGACTGGCTGCCCCGCCCCTGGCGGCAGAAGATCGAGCTCCAGAAGCGCACGGTGGCGCGCCTGCGGTCCGAGCTGAACCGCGAGCCCCGCGACGAGGAGGTCGCGCGGGCGATGCAGTTCACGCTGAGCGATTACGAGCAGCTCTTCGGCACCGGCCTCCCCGGCACGCCCAGCGGCTCGATGCCCAACCAGGACAGCGCCGAGGAGGCGGCCCAGGGGCTGGAGGTCGTCGCCGACACGCGCAACGACGCCCCCGGCGAGCGGCTGACGCGCGAGGAGCTCCTGCGGCTCGTCGCCCAGAAGCTGAGCGAGCAGGAGTACCGCATCGTCTACCTCAAGTACTGGGAGGAGCTCCCGATGCGGGAGATCGGCGAGGTGATGGGGCTCTCCGAATCGCGGGTCTGCAAGATCCACGCGCGGCTGCTCGAGCGGCTCAAGGACCGCTTCCGCGTCAACGTCGCGGAGGAGTAGCCAAAAAAAATGAGGGCACGGGGCGCGGCCCGTACCCTCATCTCCCGCTCGCTGCCCGCCGAGACGCGGGCTGATCGCGGTGCATCAGTTCACACCGAGGCACTCCCCATCGCGATCTTCTCAGTCCCCATTGAGATTCGAGCGGGAAGGCGGCCGCGACCCCAGGTCCCCATCCGGGATCGGGCGCCGGTCCCCCTCCGCGGAGCACCGTCCGGTCTGGTCCCCACCAACCGAACGGCGCGTTCTCTTCCTCCCTCGACTTCCGATGCGGCGAAGGCGGATGCGAAGGCGTGTAAGGGGCGAACGCCGATCTCGTTCAGGAAGAGCACCCGGGAGGCGCAGGCAAGTCGAGGATGCTGCCGCCCCCAATTCGGAGTTCCGTGCTCGCTCATCCCATCCGGCATCGTCATGGCGTTCGCTCTGGAGCTGCGCGCGCCGGGAGAGGATCCCGTCCCGGGTCCCGAAGGACCCGGGACGGTCCGGATGGGAAGAAAACGGCTTCTCATCCAGGCGTCCAATCTCCGAAGCGGGACACAGTCCCGGTTGCCCCTCGGATGACGTCCTGGTGAGGAACGACGACGTTCGGCAGCTCGGCTGCCCCGAAGGGCCCGTGGCTTTGCGTCCCGGCCTTTCGACCGGTTTGCCTTTGTCGTGTCATCGTCGGGAGCGCGGAACCATACCTTCGAAATCGCAATGGGCAAATCGACGTAGCTACGGATTTGCAGAACGAGCGCAATTCGATTGCTCCCAAGGACTTCGGTCGCGCGGCAACGTTTTCCACCCCGCCGCACGGGGCCGCCGTGCGTCTTCCCGGCAAAGCCCCCACAGGAGGAAGACATGCACGCGAAGCTCACCGCGCTCGTCCTGACGTCCTTTCTTTCCGCTCCGCTCGCCGCACAAGGCCAGGTTCTCGTGGTCGACGACGACGGAGGGCCCGGAGTCGACTTCACGAACCCGCAGGACGCGATCGACGCGGCCTCGGACGGCGACACGGTTCTGATCGAGGACGGCGAGTACGCATGGAGCTTCCCCGCGCCCGCGACGATCGACGTCAACGGGAAGGCGCTGGTGATCGCGGCCTCCTCGAGCGGGAAGGTGACGATCCGTTGCGGCAGCTTCGCGCCCGGCCTGCGGGTCACCGGGATCGCGCCGGGGCAGACCGTCGTCGTCCGCGGGCTCTTCTTCGAGCTCTCGGACGTGCCCTTCCCCGACGGCGCGACCCTGGTCGGCGTGTACGGCAACGAGGGTGACGTGCGCATCGAAGCGTGCGAGCTGAACGCGATCACCGCCGGGGCTGGGGGCGGGGGCGGCTTTCCGCCGGCGCTCCACGTCATCGACTCGGACGCCGTCACCTTCACGCGCGGCGTCGTGTTCACGACGGACCCGGTGAGCCCGGCGGTCCGGCTGCAGGACTCGGACGTGTCGTTCTA
>JANQEJ010000107.1 GCA_028278425.1 Planctomycetota bacterium
GCTCGCGCGGCGCAACATCATCCCGGGGACCTTCTGGATCATCGGGTATCCCGGCGAGGAGCGCGACTCGATGGCGGAGACCCTGCGGCAGGCGGCGCTCGTCAAGCACGAGTTCCCGATCGCGGGCTCGGAGGTCTACCCCTTCCGCCCGATCCCCGGGACCGAGGACTTCGACCGCGCCAAGAAGCTCGGCTACGAGCCGCCCAAGGACTTCCACGAGTGGGGCAAGTGCTTCGAGTACAAGTACAACGCCCAGAACACGCCGCTGCCGCCCGACATCCGCGAGACCTGGCGGCACTACAACAACACCGCGGCGATCTACGACATGCACGTCACCGAGGGGCCGCCTTGGATGCGCCGGCTCTTGTCCAAGGCTGCGGGCTGGCGGCTCAAGAACGGGCGCTACGGTTTCCCGATCGAGCAGAAGCTCTTCGACGTGTACGTGCGGCTCACCGGGCAGCGCGATCCGGGCTCGGACGACTACAGCGAGGACTACGAGCAGCTCCAGCCGGAGGCGCACGCGGAAAAAATGGCCGGCGCCCCCTCGACCTGACCGCGCCGAGTCGAGCTTCCCCGCGCCGCGAGCGGAGGATTTACCGGGACCGCCGCGCGAAGTGTCTTATCCTTAACGTCATGCGCTGGCGCGTTGCGATCGCGGTTCTCGTCCTCGGGGCTTCCTGTGCAGCCCCGCCGCCGCCCATCGCAGTCGAGACGCCCTACGGCCTGGTCCGCGCCGAATCGGAGGACAAGGCCGAGGAGGTCGCGCAGATGCTCGAGCGGCTCGCGCCGCGCGTGCGCGAGATCCTGCCCGGCTCCGCGGACCGCGAGATCGACGTCTGGGTGCAGAGCGTCCTGCGCAGCACGCGCAACGGCGAGCGCGCCAAGGGCGTCAAGGGCTTCACGCTTCTCACGGGGGAGTTCAACCCGAAGCGCATCCACCTGCTCGAGGACGGCGAGCTCTCCTGGTACCTCGCCCACGAGCTCGTGCACGCCCTCGTCGACGAGAGCTGGCGTTCGCTGCCCGGCATCCTCGAGGAGGGCCTGGGCGACGTCGTCGCGGAGGAGCTGAACCCCGAGTACGCCCACCGCATCCGCGCCCACCGGCTCTTCACCTCGTCGGGCTTCACCGGCGGCGTGCTCTTCCGGCTCGTCTACCGGCTGCCGGCGGGCTCCCGCGGATGGGTCGAGGCGCCGATGCGCCTGCAGGTGCTCGAGGACCACGGGGAAGCGAGGGTCGACGAGCTCCTCGGCCTGTCGCGCCGCGAGCTGCGCAAGGAATGGCGCGAGCTGCCCGAGCCCTTCTACGGCCTCGCCTACCTGATCGTCTCGCGCATCGTCGAGCGCGAGGGTCTGGACGGCCTGCACGCCCTCTGCGTAGAGGCGGAGGAGGAAGGCCTCGAGGTCGTCCCCACCGAGCGCATCCTCGCCGCCGCCGACCTCGACCTGCACGAGTTCAACCCGGACTTCCTCGCCAGGCTCTTCGGCCGCGCCGAGACGCGGCAGCTCCTCCTGATGCAGCCGGAGATGTTCGGCGACACCATCGCCTCGTACTTCAAGTCCAACCACGGCGATCTCACCTCGCGCGAGCTGCTCTACCGGGTGAACCCGAGCCTCCGCAGCTCGGACGGCAGCCTGCTTCGGCTGCGGAGCCTCTGGCCGGTGCGCCAGCGGATGCTGGAGGACTGGTAGCCGCGATCAGCCGGCGTGCGTGAGCACGTACCAGTTGTGCGTCGCGCCGGTGACGGGCGCTTCCCGGACGACGTGGTCGAAGCCCGCCTCCGCGACCACGCGGTGGAACGCGTCCGGCTCGTAGTAGAAGTTGATCGTCTCGGAAAACGCCTCGCCCTCGGCGAAGAACACCGAGAGGACGACGCGGCCCTGCGGCGCGATCACCCGCTTCAGCTCGCGCAGGTACGCGGCGGCTTCCTCGAGCGGCATGTGCGTGAACACCGACGCGAGCAGCGCGAAGTCGAAGGCGTTCTCGTCCCACGGCCACACGAAGCTCAACGGGTCCACCTCGCCCGCGTGGCCGTCGAAGTCGACGTAGGCGCTCTTGACGTCGAAGTGGTGGAACGCGAAGCGCGGATCGAGGCGGCCGAATTCGGCCTGGCACCACTCGATCATCCCCGGGTGGCGGTCGAAGCCGACGTAGCCGCCGATCGGCTCGTCGAGCAGGACGCGCGCGAAGCGCCCGCAGCCGCAGCCGACGTCGAGCACGCGGTCGCCCTCCTTCAGGAGCCCGACCGTCTTGAGCTCGCGCAGGAGACTCTCCCCCGCCGTGCGGAACACGCCCGGCAGGTCTTCGGCGTGCTGGCCGCAGACGAGCCGCATGTGCTCCTCGGAGGGAAGCGGGAGTTGATCGCGTTTCACGGCGCACAGCCTAGTAGTGCTCTTCTCCTCGCGCGACGTTCGCTTCGCGCCAAACGGTCGTTCGACCTCCAGACTCGCGACCGAAAGCGATCCGGGCGACGAAGTTCCGCGCTAACATGCCCTTCCCCTAGCGGATTCCGAACCAACGGAGAGGAACACGATGGAGATTCCCGGAGAAGGCCACTGGTGCCACGTGGAGATCCCTGCCGCCGACGTCCAGCGCAGCCGGGATTGCTACACCGCGGTGTTCAACTGGAAGTTCACGCAGGTCCCGCACGACTACACGCTCTACGAGACCGGCGGCAGCATCGGCGGCGGGCTCATGAAGAAGCCCGACCCGATGCCGCAGCAATTGATCAACTACGTGAACGTCGGCGAGATCGAGCCCTACCTCGAGAAGATCGAGAGCAACGGCGGCAGCGTGATCCAGCCGATCACCGAGATCCCCAACACCGGGTGGCTCGCCATCGTCGCGGATCCCGACGGGAACGCCTTCGGGCTCTGGAAGCAGAACCCCAACGCGCACCACTAGCTCGGTAGCTAGACCTCCTGGAGCTCGACGACGATGTCCTCGAGCACCTTCTTCGCGTCGCCGAAGAGCATGAGCGTGTTGTCGCCCTCGAAGAGCGGGTTCTTGATCCCCGCGTAGCCCGCCGAGAGCGAGCGCTTCACGACCATCACGGTCTGCGCGTCCCAAACGTTGAGGACGGGCATCCCCGCGATCGGCGACGTCGGGTCCGTGTTCGCCACCGGGTTGCAGACGTCGTTCGCGCCGAGGACGATCGCGACGTCGGCGTTCTTGAACTCGCTGTTGATGTGGTCGAGGTCGAAGAGCTGGTCGTAGGGCACGTCGGCCTCGGCCAACAGCACGTTCATGTGCCCCGGCATGCGGCCGGCGACCGGGTGGATCGCGTACTTCACCGTGCAGCCGCGCTCCATGAGGATGTCGGCCATTTCGCGCACCTTGTGCTGCGCCTGGGCCACCGCAAGGCCGTAGCCGGGGACGACGATCACCGTGCGGCTGGCGTCCAGCACGGGCGCGACCTCCTCCGCGGACGAGGACTTCACGCCGGTGTACCCCTCGTC
>JANQEJ010000114.1 GCA_028278425.1 Planctomycetota bacterium
GTCTCGCGGATCGACCCGACGATCATCGCCGCGAGCCGGTCGATCAGGTCCTCGCCCTCGGCCGCGCTCGCCGCCGCCGGGTCTCCGCAGTAGGCCTTGTCGGCACCGGCCTGGACGAAGGTCTTGGCGCCGGAGCGCATCTTCTCGATCAGGTCGATCGCAACGGGATCGAGACCGGCGCGAAGGTCTTCGCGCACGGAGCCCGCGTCCGCGGCGAGCACGATGCTCGACTCGTAGCGACCGGCGTGGCAGTCGCCGCTCTTGAACTCGTCGCCCAGCGTCTCGGCCCAGCGACGGCGCGTGTTGTCGGGGAAGAGCACCTGCGCCTTGTGCTTGCCGATCTCGGAGCTGTCGCCCGCGACGCCGCGCAGGATCTTGACGTGCTCGGGCTCGAGGTGCGCGTTCGAGAAGACGATGCGGCGGACGCCCTGGTCCTCGAGCGACTCGACCACGTCCTCGAGCAACGCCCAGAGCGTGCCGGGCCGCAGGCTGATCCGCCCGGCGAAGCCGTCGGTGAAGTGCGTCAGCCCGTAGGCCACCGGCGGCAAAAGGACCGCGGTGACGCCGGCTTCCGCGAGCAGCGCGACCGCGCGCCGCGACTGCGCGACGGCGATCGTCACGTCGGTATCGAGCGGCAGGTGCGGCCCGTGCGGCTCGGTCGCGCCGACCGGAAGGATCGCCACGGTCCGATCGTGGAAGAGCTCGTCCGCCTCGGGCCACGTGCGCTTGGCCAGGTCGGTCATCGCGCCTCGAGCTCCTCCTTGAGGACCTTGCGCGCCACCTTGCCGCGGTCGTTGCGCGGCAGCGCGTCGCGCCACTCGAACCAGCGCGGGTACTTGTGCGGCGCCAGGCGGTCCTTGACCCAGCCCTTGAGCTCGTCCGCGAGCGCGTCGTCGCCCGAGCGGTCGGGCGCGAGCGCGACGAAGGCGTAGGGCTTGACCAGGTGCTCCGCGTCCTCGTGGCCGACGACGCAGACCTCCTTGACCGCCGGATGGTCGAGCAGCGCGTTCTCGATCTCGAGCGGCGAGACCCAGATCCCGCTGACCTTGAGCAGGTCGTCGGTGCGGCCCTCGTAGTAGTAGTAGCCCTCCTCGTCGCGGCGGAAGACGTCCGCCGACGTGCACCACTCGCCCTGGAAGGCCTCCCGCGACTTCTCGTTGTCGCCCCAGTAGCAGAGCGCGGTCGACCCGCCGCGGACGCACAGCCGGCCGGGCTCCCCCACCGGGACCTCGGCCCCGTCGGCATCGACGATCCGCGCCTCGTACCCCGGCACGATCTTGCCGAGGCTTCCCACCTTCACGTCGTCGACGCGGTTCGAGATGTAGATGTGGAACATCTCCGCCGAACCGATGCCGTCGAGGATCTCGACGCCCGTACGCTCCTTCCACTCGTCGTAGAGCTTCGCGGGCAGCGCCTCGCCCGCGGACAGGCAAACCCGCAGCGATCCGAAGTCCGCGTCCGCGCAGCGCTCCGAGCGCAGCATGTTGTTGATCATCGTCGGCACGCTGGTGAGCAGCGTCGGCCGGTGCGCCGCGAGCTGATCGAAGAGCTCGTCAGCCGTCGAGCGGCCGGGGAAGAGAATCGAGCTCGCGCCGACGCGGAACGGGAACATCAGGTTCGTCCCGGTCGCGTAGCCGAAGAAGAGCTTGGGCACGGAGAGACAGACGTCGCTCTCGCGGTAGCCGACGACCTGGAGCGCGTAGGTCTCGGTGTTCCAGGCGAAGTCGGCGTGGGTGTGGACGCACCCCTTGGGCTTCCCGGTGGAACCGCTCGTGAAGAGCCAACCGGCGAGGTCGTCCGGCCCGGTCGGCTCGATCGCGGCCAGGTCGGAGTCGGCCCGTTCCGCCGCCAGCGCCTCTTCGTACGGCGTGAACTCGCCCGCGTCGCCTCCGACGACCAGGAGCCGCTCGCAGAGCCGCGCCTCGCGCGCCGCCGGACCGATCTCGGGCAGGACGTCGGCGTGCACAACCGCGACGCGCGCCTTCGTGTAGCCGAGGTAGTAGGCGTAGTCCTCTCGCTTCAGGAGCGGGTTGACCATCGCGAACACCGCGCCGGCGCGGAGCACGCCGAAGAAGGTCTCGGCGAACTCGAAGACGTCCGGCAGGACGATGAGGACGCGCTCCTCGGGCCGCACGCCGGCGCGCCGCAGCGCCGCGGCCAGGCGCGCGGTGCGCTCAGCCACCTCGGCGTAGGTGCGCGTCTCGCTCCCCGCGATCAGCGCGACCTTGTCGCCCCGCCCCTCGTCCAGGTTGTGGTCGAGGTAGTAGGCGCAGAGGTTGAAGCGCTCCGGGAAGGGCGCGACGGCGTCGTAGAGGCTCTCCCCCATGGGGCTCAGCCCGGGAGCTTCGTCGAAAGGCGGTCGAGGAACTCCTTCGCGGTCGCGTAGCGCTCGCCGCGGTCGGCCAGGCAGCCGGTGACGATGATCTCCTCGAGCTCGGGATCGACTTCGACGTCACCCGCGCGCGCGCGCATCGAGGGCGGCGACTTGTCGAGCTTCGCCTGGAAGACTTCGAGGAACGAGCTGCCCGGCCAAGGGAGGACGCCCGCCGCGCACTCGAAGAGCACCGTGGCCACGTTGTAGACGTCGGATTGCACGTCGGGCGAGTCGCCGCCGAACTGCTCGACCGGCGCGTAGTACGGCGTGCCGATCAGCGCGGTCTTCTCGCCCAGGTGCTTCGCCGTCCAGAGCCCCGGCGTGATGCCGCCGTCGACGAGCTTCGCGCGGATGTCCGAGCCCTCGCCCTCGATGTGGATCGTGTAGGGCTTGATGTCGCCGTGCACGAGACCGTGCACGTGGATCTCGGCGACGCCTTCCAGGAGTTGCACGCCGATGCGGATGACCTCCTCCTCGGTCAGGTGTCCGCGCTCGTTGAGCGTCGCGCGGAGCGACGTCCCGGTGGGAAAGTCCGTGACGAGGATCAGCGTCGAGTCGCTGAGGTGCAGGATCTCGCGCACGCCGAGGACCGCGTCGCTGTTGACGCGCATCCAGGGACGCCACGACGCGGCGAAGTCGTTGGCCTGCTTGTCGTGCTCGAACAGGCCGGCCGGGAAGAGCTGGATCTCGCAACGCTCGTCGTTGTCGCGGCTCTTGACCTCGAAGGCGGTGGACAGGCCGCCCTGCCGGTGGGATCCGATCACCTCGTACCGCTCGTCGATCACGCGGCCGGGGGTGAGGTCGTAAACCGTCAGGCTCTCGGTACTCATGGTCCGAATCCGGGGGGGACTTTCAGGAAAGGCTCTCGCTCAGGAAGGCAAGCGTACGTTGCCATGCCTCCGCGGCGGCGGCCGGGTGGTGATCGGAACTGCGGTCGTCGAAGAAGCTGTGGCCGGCACCGGGATAGAGGAAGATATCGAAGTTCTTCGCGAACTGCGACAGAACGCCCCGCATCCGCTCCACGTCGTCCCGGGGGATCGAGGAATCCTCCTCCCCAAAGTGCCCGAGGAACGGGCAACCGAGGTTCAGCACAAGCTCCAGCGGCTGGGTCGTCTTGTTCGCGCTCAGCTCGGGGTAGACGACGCCACCGTAGAAGTCGACCACCGCCGCGATCCGCGTGCTCGTGCAGCCGAGGAGAAAGGCGAGGCAGCCGCCGGCGCCGAAGCCGACCGCGGCGACCCGGTCGGCGTCGACGTCCTCGCGCGCCCCGAGCGTCGCGGCGGCTGCGTCGAGGTCCGCGAGCGCGCGCCGGTCGGGAAGAGCATCGGGAGTGGGCTTTCCTTCACGCGCGTAGAGGTCGGGCGCGAGCACCGCAAAGCCCTCGGCGGCGAAGCGCCGCGCGACCTGAACGGCGTGATCGTCGAGGCCGCCGGTGTCGTGGATCAGGACGACGCCGGGCATCCCACCACCGCCCCCTACCACCCGGGTGGTTTCCGGACCCTCGCGCCCCTCCTCCGGTGACGCTTTTTCTCCCGAAACCTGCGCAACCGCGAAGAAGCCGCGCACTTCGTCCCCCCCAAACCCCTCGAAGCGGACTTCCAAGACTCGCGCTCCGTCCGAGCGTCGCTAGTAAGCGCCCTCCGCCGTGACGAAACCCTGCCAGCGTCCCGCTTGCCGCAACTCGCTCATCATCTCGGCGAACGCCTCGAGCTCCTCGCTCCGCGTGTAGAAGTGCGGGCTGACACGGATCCCGGCGCCGGGCCGGTGGTCGACGAGCACGCCGCGTTCGGCGAGCGCCGCCACGTACGCCGGTCCGTCCTCGTCTTCGTTCAAGCCGATGGTGAGCGTGCCGCCCCGCCGGGCCGGGTCGACCGGGCTCGGAACGGTGAACCCGCGCTCGAGCATGTTCTCTCGCAACCTCTCGGTCAGGCGGACCGACCAGTCGCGGATCGCGTCTACGCCGACCTCCTCGATGATCTCGTAGCCGGCGGTCGCGGTCAGCAGCGAGGCCACCGCCGGCGAGCCGTGCAGCATGCGCTCCGGACCGTCCGCGTAGCGCTGCGGTCCGGGCTCGAAGGCGAAGGGTTCGGCGTGGGCCGCCCAGCCGGTGATGCCCGGCTCGAGCCGCTGCCTGACGTCGGGCTTCACGTAGAGGTACGCGGCGCCGGGCCCGCCGCAGAGCCACTTGACCGAGCCGCCGCACACCATGTCGACGTCGAGCGCCTGCACGTCCACCGGCACCGTGCCGAGCGATTGATAGGTGTCGAGGACGACCAGCGCCCCCACCTCGCGCGCCCGTGCGCAAACCGCGGCCGCGTCCTGGAGGTAGGAGCTCTTGAAGCAAACGTGGCTGATCGGCACGACGAGCGTCTCCTCGTCGATGGCCGCGAGCAACCGCTCGGTCGGCACGCCGATGCCGTCGTCGCTCTCGACGCACACGATGCGCGCGCCGTGGCGGCGCATCGCCTCCCAGACGTACATCACCGTCGGGAAGTTCTGGTCGGTGTACACGACCTTGTTGCGCGGACCGGAAAAGTCGAGCGCCGAAGCGACCAGGCTCTCGATCACCGAGACGTTCTGGTGCATCACCACCGAGTTCCGGGGCGCGTTCATCAGCCGCGCCACCTGGTTCCCGACGTCGACCGGCGCGGACCACCAGCCCTCGGCCCACGCCCGCACGCCGCGGGTCGCCCACTGATCCGCAAAGGACTGCAACTTGGCGTACACGGTCCGCGGCATGGCGCCGAGGCTGTGATTCACCAAGTAGGTCGTACCCTCAAGGATTGGGAAGCGATCCCGCCACTTTTCCGGA
The DNA here is from genome assembly GCA_028278425.1 of Planctomycetota bacterium. Lineage (GTDB taxonomy): Bacteria > Planctomycetota > UBA1135 > UBA1135 > JANQEJ01. The sequence continues at coordinate 5,187 of JANQEJ010000114.1, forward strand.
TCGTGGCTCATCCCGAGCCATTCTAACGACGAAGTTGGCCTTGTCCCCGCCCGGCCGGGATTTCGATACATGGCAAGCATGTGGGCGACCCTGGTTCTCCTCGCGGGCCTCGTCTCGCAGAACGGCGAGGGCGCGATCGGCCCCGCCAACCGCTGGACCACGCGCGGCGGGTCGCCGGCTCGGTCAGGCGCGGTCGCGACGGCGCCCGTGCGCGGTCCGGTCGAGGTGGCTTGGAGCCACGCCGTCGAAGGAACGCTCGAAGGCGAGCCGCTCGTCTGGGACGACCGCGTCGTCATCGCGTTCGCGTCGAACGCACGCCGCCGCGTGTTGCGCGTGCTCGATCTCCTCACCGGAGAGACGACCTACGAACGCGCGATCCACTCGCCGCTGCCGCTCGAGCCTTCGATCTGGGGACATCTGATCGTCGTGCGCGGCGGCGAGCGCGAGCTGTCCGCGTATCGCGTCACGGCGCAACGCCTCAGCGGCGACTGGGTCTACCGAGCCGACGCCGAGCTCGGAGCGCCGCTCCTCGTCGGGACCGCGGTGTACGTCTGCGCGGACGACGCCGTCGAACGGTTGACCATCGGCAAGCGCGAGCCGGCGTGGCGCGCCGAGGGGCGCTACCGAGGCGCGGTCTCGCTGCGCGGCGACCGCGTCTACGCGATGCGCTGCCCGGACGGCGGCAACGGCGCCAGCGAGATCGTCCGCCTCGACCGACGAACCGGCGCGGACACGGGAGCGATGTTCGCCGGCGTCTTCGCCGACGGCGCGATCCCGACGCCGGCGGAACCCGTGCACGTCGGGCTCCTCGACTGCGGCGTGTTCGCGCTCCACCCGCGGCCCGTCGAGCTCGGCGAGAGCCGCGTGCGCGCCTTCGGCCTGCGGCCGGACTTCGGGGCGCGGCGGTTCGAGGTCCTCGGCGGCAGCACGCGCCTTCTCGTCGAGCCAGTCGGTTGGCGCGACGGCTGGCTGGCGCGCGTCGACGACTTCCGCGGCGGCGAATCGCTCGTGCTCGCGGACCACCGCGAGCAAGAGCTCGTCACGCTCGCCGACACGCTGAGCAATCCGGACTTCGCCGCGACCGAGGTGCCGGCCTCCGTCGCCGGCGCGGTCGCCTACGTCGGGACCCGCGCCTTCGACCTCCAGACGTACCAGGTGCTCTGGCGGGCGGAGGGCACGCCGACCGCGCGCGCGGTGCCGGCGCGCGAGACCGTGCTCGTCCCGGTCGACGGATCCAGGCTGGTCGCGCTGCGACGCCAGCGGGGCGGGCGCGCGCAGCCGCTGACGCTCGTTCCCGCAAGGACGGACGTGGACGACGCCGTCGTGATCCTCCGCGACGGTTCGGTCGAAGGAGGAGACTTGGCGTTCGACGCCACGACCGGGCGCGTCGAGGGACCGCGCGGCGCCGCCTGGGACCTGGCCGACGTCTCCTGGCTCGAGGACGGCCGCAGCGGCCTCGTCTACGCGGCCGGACGGGTGGAGATGCGCCGCGCGCTCGAGCGCCTGACCGATCTCCTGATGGGGCGTTACCACGCCGAGCTCGCCGACCAGGCGCGACGGACCAACGACCCCGAGCTGATCGGCGAGCTCGTCGCCGAGGCGTGGATGCGCGGCTACGACGGCGAGGAGCTCGAGCGCGCGCAGGCCGCGATCGACGCGCTCGAGTCCCGGCCGAAACCGCGCAACGACCGGCTTGCGGCCGAGCTCAGCGCCGAGCGCGATTCGCTCGCCTCGCTGCCGGCGCAGGTCTTCTGGGACCGCGCTCGCGCGCTTCCGTCCGACGCGCCCGACGCGTGGCGGTTGGAGCTCGTCCGCGCGACGCTCGAGCTCGCGCCCGAACACGCCGAGGCGACGGCGATGGTGCGCAACCTCCTACCGCGCGGCCTCAAGCCGCCCACGCGGAGCTTCGACGCGCTCGAATGGCTCACCCTCGTCGAAGCCGCGGCGCGGTCGCCCGTGCGGGTCGTCGACGGCGACGGTGAGCCGAAGACCTTCGCCGAGCGCGAGCTTGCCGCAACGCGCCGGTCCTGGCGCGACGACCTGATCGGCTTCCGGAGCGAGAACCTGCTCATCCTGACGCCCGTGAACCGGCCCGGCGCGGTGGCGCGCTGCCTCTCGGTCGGCGAGGTCGTCTGCGGAGCGCTCGGCGAGATGTTCGGCGCGGTCGACGGATCCCGCGATCCGCTCGTTCTCCAGCTCTTCGCCACGCAGGCGGAGTACCTCGAGCACAGCGACGACCCGGGCGAGGCCGGGTCAGGCCTCGACTGGACCGCGGGCCACTTCGACCCGTTCGACAACGTGTCGCGGATCTACGTGCCCGACGGCGGGGAGGCCTTCGACAGCGTCGTGCAGACGTACGCGCACGAGCTCACCCACCACTGGCTGCGCGCGCGGTGCCCGCGCATCCCGCCGCGGCCCCTCGATCCGAAGGACGGCGCGCTCCCCGGCTTCTGGATCGTCGAGGGCTTCGCCAGCATGGTCGACGAGTTCGAGCTCGACACGTCGACCGGCACCTGGTGGAGCGAGAACCCGCAGTCGCGCCACCTCGACCTGACCGCCGGCGCGCGCGCGGAGGAGCGCATGCCGTGGAAGCGCGTGCTCGGCCTCACGCGCGACGGCTTCTGGAAGATGAACGACGCCGGCGCGCCCGCGATCCCGTCCACGGTCGTCCTCGGCCGGACGTACCAGGCCACCGGCCGACACCTCTTCTACGCGCAGTCGGCGGCGGCCTGCCGCTACCTCTACCACGCCGAGGGCGGGAAGCACCGGGCGGCTTTGCTCGACTACGTCGTCGCGTACTACAACGGCGACGCGGACGCGCTCGACGTCCGCAAGGCCTTCGGGATGGACGCGGGCGAGCTCGGACGGCGAGCGGTCGAGTACGCGGCCACGGAGCTCCGGTAGACGGCCTCAGGACTCCGCGTCGAACAGGTTCCCCGGCAGGTCGAGCCCGAGGAACTGCATGTCGGGCATCCCCAGCCCGCACGAGGAGCGGAAGGGGCGCAGGCGCTCGACGAACTCGCGGATCATGTCCGCGGACGGCTTCGAGCGGAGCCCCAGCGCGACGGCCCGCTCGTCGCCCTTGGTTCCCGGGCGGCCGAAGGCGCGGAGCGCGATCGCGAGCCAGCGGTTGAAGAGCTCCTGCGCGCGCGGCCGGTTGGTGGGCTCCTCGCAGAACTCGAGGAAGCGCGCCGGCTCGGGCCGTCGCGGTGCGGCTTCCACGTAGGACCGCGCGATAGCGCCGAACTCCCGGCTCGCGCTGTCGACGTAGGCGGTCATGGCGACCTCCTGCGCGAGGTTGCAGATGAAGTGCGCGACGCCGAACTCGAGGCGCGACTCGGGAAACGGAACCTCCTCCAGCCGGTCGCGAACCGTGGACTCCAGGTCCTGCCAGCCCAGCTCCGCGTAGAGGTTCTTCACCTCGCGGAAGAGCCGCAGGCTGAGGTCCAGGTCGGCCGCGACGCGCAGCTTCGCGTCGAAGTCGGTGACGTACTTCAGGCAGTCGCCGAGCATGTTGATCGCCACGACCTGCCGGTAGGCCTGGCGCTCGATGATGCGCCGCAGAAGCTGCCGGGCCTCTTCGCTGAGCTCTTCGCGCAAGGATCAGTCCTCCACTCTCCGGCCGGTGAGCCGGTCGTCGGGGATCACGAGCCGCTCCACCGGCTCGCCGCCGACGACGTGCTTGTCGATGATCTCGTCCACGTCCTCGACCGTGACCCCGCCGTACCAGACGGCCTCGGGGTACACCACCACGGTAACGCCCCGGGCGCACTGGTCGAGGCAACCGGCCTTGTTGGGCCGCACGATGCGCTTCAGGCCGCGCTCGTAGAGCTTGGACTTGAAGGCGGCGGCGACGTCCGCGCTTCCCTTGGACGCGCAGCAGCCGCGGGCGTCCGAGGGGTCGCGCTCGTTGATGCAGACGAAGACGTGACGCTGGAACTTGGCCATGGATCAGTCCCGCTCGAGCACGTCGCGGGCGACGATCAGCTTCTGGACCTCGCTGGTCCCCTCGTAGATGCGCAGCGCCCGCACCTCGCGGTACAGCCGCTCGACGACGCTGCCCACCTTCACGCCGAGGCCGCCGAAGTGCTGCACGGCGCGGTCGCAGACGTAGCCGGCGGTCTCCGTCGCGAAGAGCTTCGCGCGCGCGACGGCGGCACCGGCGTCGGCTCCGGAGTCGGCGAGCGTCGCCGCCTCGTCGACGAGCAGCTCGGCCGCGCGCAGCCGCGTGTCCATCTCCGCCAGGTCGAAGCGCAGGCCCTGGTTCGCGGCGAGCGGCTTGCCGAACTGCTTGCGGCTCGCGAGATGCCGGCGCGACTCGTCGAGGGCGCGCCGCGCGAAGCCGTTCGCGGCCGCGGCGACCGACGTGCGGAAGCGCGCCAGCGTCCCGAGCGCGAGGTCGAGCCCGCCGCCCTCCTCGCCGAGCAGGAACGCGTCCGGGATCTTGCAGTCCTTCAGGATCACGTCGCCGATCGGGTGCGGCGCCATGACGTCGAAGCGCGCGAGGTCGAGCCCCCACGCGTCGCCGGGCACGAAGAACATCGAGAGCCCGTCCTTGTCGCCCGGCTCGCCGGCCGTGCGCGCGAGGACGGTGTAGAAGTGCGCCAGCGGAACGTTGGAGATGAAGGTCTTGCGGCCGTTCAGCTTCCAGCCGCCGCCCCCGTTTCCACCGGTGTCGCGCTCGGCGCGCGTGGCGACGTCGGCCAGCGACGAGCCCGCGTCCGGCTCGGTCAGCGCGAAGGCGGCGATCTGCTGCCCCCTGGCCACGCCGCCGAGCACCTGCGCGCGCAGCTCGTCGCCGCCGCCGCGCGCGACGGCGTAGGAGCCGAGCCCCTGCATCACGAGCATCACGTCGAGCATGCCGTGGTGGTAGGCGAGCTCGCTCCGCAGCGCGCAGAGCGCGCGCACCGACACCTCGTCCGCGCCGCACAGGTCGCCCGCGCCGGCGCCGCCGTCCCGCGCGGGCACCGTCCAGGCGGTCAGCTCCTCCGCCGCGAGCGCCGCCAGCGCGCCGCGCGCCTCGGCCTCGAGCTCGCCGACGCCCTCCAGCGCGGGCGCGGCCTCGCGCCCGACGCGCCGGGCGCGCTCGCGCAGCTCGTCCAGGACCGCGCTCAAGCGCCGGCCCCCGACTTCCGGAAGTCCGGCGCGCGCTTCTCGAGGAACGCCTCGAAGGCCTCGCGGTAGTCGGGGTGCTTCATGCACTCGGCCTGGATCCACCCCTCGGCCTGCATCGCCTCGCGCAGCGTCATCGACGCCTCGGCGTTCAGCATGCGCTTCGTGACCGCGATCCCCATCGCGGGACCGTCGGCGAGGCGCTTGGACCACTCGTTCGTCGCCGCGTCGAGCTCGTCCGCCGGCACGACGCGGTTGTACAGCCCGATCTCGGCCGCGCGCGCCGCGTCGATGAACTCCCCCCCCATCAGGAGCTCGGTCGCGTGACCCATCCCGACGATGCGCGGCAGGAGCCAGGCCGCGCCCATGTCGGCGCCGGAGAGCCCGACCTTGGTGAAGAGGAACGCGATCTTCGCGGTGTCGGCGGCGATGCGCACGTCCGCCGCGGCGGCGATCACGGCGCCGGCGCCGCAGACCGTGCCGTTCAGCGCGGCGACGATCGGCTTCTCCAGCGTGCGCATGTTCTCGATCAGGTCGCAGGTCATGCGCGTGAACTCGAACAGCTTCTCGTCCGGCACGTCGAAGAGCTTGCCGATGATGTCCTTGACGTCGCCGCCCGAGCAGAACGCGCGGCCCGTCCCCGTGACCACGACGCAGCGGACGTGGTCGTAGCCGCGCAGCGTCGCGAACGCGTCGCGCAGCTCGGCGTAGGACTCGAACGTGAGGGCGTTCAGGCGGTCGGGACGGTCGAGGCGGATCGTGGCGACGCCGTCCGCCTCGTCGTAGCGGAAGTGCTCGGGCTTCATCGCCCGACAGGTTACCGCGGAGGCAGCGCCGCCGTCGCTTCGATCTCGACCAGCGCGCCCTCCTCGAGCAGATCGGCCACCTGGACGAGCGCCATGGCGGGATAGTGTTTGCCCATCAGATCGCGGTAGGCCTCGCCAATCGCCTTCCGCGCGGCCAGGTAGGCGCGCTTGTCCGTCACGTAGATCGTCAGCCGCACGACGTGGTCCGGCCATCCGCCGGCTTCTTGGACAACCGCCACGACGTTGGCGAGCGCCTGGCGGAACTGCGCGGCGAAGTCGTCGCCGCCGACGAGGTTCTGCTCGGCGTCCCAGGCGACCTGGCCGGCGACGAAGAGCAGGCGCGCGTGGCCCTCGACCAGGACGCCGTTGCTGTAGCCGCGGGCGGGCTTCCAGCCCTGGGGGTGGACCGGGTCGAGCTTCATCAGCTTCGCCGGATCGAGCCCGAGCCGTCGAGCTCGAGCACGCGCCCGGTGTAATCCTCGACAAGCGCCTCCCAGACGGCGTCCGCGCACTCCTCCATCGTGACCAGCCGGCCGCCGGGGTTCTGGGAGCGGAAGTACTCGCGCCACTCGTCCTCGCTCTTGTCGGTCTTCTCCGCGTAGGAGCGGACGTAGCCGTCGATCATCGGCGACTGGACGTAGTGCGGGCAGACCGCGTTGACGTTGACGCCCTTGCCCTCGAGCTCCTTTGCGAGCGCGCGCGTGTAACCGACCAGCGCGAACTTGGACGCGCAATAGGCGGTCAGGTTGGCGTAGCCCACGAGCCCCGCGGACGAGGCCATGTTGACGACGCGCCCGTAGCCGCGCTGCGCCATGTCGGGCAGCATCGCCTCGGTCATGCGCCGCGCCCCGTGGAAGTTGACGTTGAGCTGGCGCTCGTAGACGCCCTTCGCCTCCTCCTTCGGGTTGAGCACGCGGTGCATCTCGACGTAGCCCGCGTTGTTGACCAGCCAGTCGACCGGGCCGATCGCGCTCGACACCATCCGCGCCTCTTCCATCCCGCGCGCGACCGAGCCGTCGTCGCCCACGTCGATCTCCAGCGGCCACGCCTGCCCGCCGCCCTCGCGGATCGAGTCGGCGACGCGCTTGCACTCGTCCTTCGACCGCGCGGCGACGAGCACGGTGGCGCCCTCACGCGCGATGCGCCGCGCGATCACCTCGCCGATGCCGCGGCCACCGCCGGTGACGAGGGCGACGTGTTCTCCGGTGGGCATGGGCGTACGGTAGCGTCTGGTGGGCTGGGGTTCACACGGGGGGGAAGTAGAAGAAGAAGAAAACCGCAGAGGAGCGGAGGTCAGCAGAGGTTCGCAGAGGCGAGGGCGGCTTCGCCGCCCTCGCGATGTGAAAGGACTGGCTCCAGCGTTCGGCGCTTTGTGGCTTTGAGGCGCAGAGGCGGGTCGGCTTCGCCTCCCCGCGATCTTAGAGAGCAGAAAAGAGCAGAGGCCGAAGAGGGAGAGAAGGCAACGGGGACTTCCAGCCGTCTCGCCTCCCGAGCGAGCCAAGCAGACACCCAGGCTCTGATCGCCGGTGTTGGAGCATGCGAACGGTGAATCGGCGTCAAGGTGGATGGTCGAAGCCGTTGGACGTTCCGGGACCGTGGCGGTTGTCTTGGACGTCGAACGATCTCGGAAACGGTTGGAGGTGCCCGGACCTTTCTCTGCTCGTGTACCTCTGCCCCCTCCTCTTCCTCAACAAAATCGCGGGGAGGCGAAGCCGACCCGCCTCTGCGCCTCAAAGCCACAGAGCGCCGAAACGCTGGAACCAGT
>JANQEJ010000115.1 GCA_028278425.1 Planctomycetota bacterium
TGACCGGCACCGGGCCGCTCTGGTCGTACGTGAACTGCCACTCGTTGCTCACGCCGTTCGGCGTCTCGACGCGCACCGCCACCGTGCCCTGGCCCGGCGGGGAGACGAAGACGATCTCGTCGTCCGCGAGCGAGTCGAAGAAGGGCTGGGCGAACTGCTGCGCGCCCCAGCGGACGACGACCTGGTCCTTCGGGAAGAAGCCGAGGCCCTCGATCGTGATCACGTTGCCGCCGAGGCTCGTGCCGACCGTCGGCATGGCGTTGATCACCGGGAGGATCCCGCTCTCGTCGTGCTCGAGCCACGCCGGGTCGATCGAGCCCGGAGCGGCGCCGTTCACGCCGACGAGGACCTCCACCGGGAGCTGGCCCGGGAGGTCCACAGCGAAGCGCGCCTCGAGTCGGTACGTCCCCGCCGGCAGGTTGACCGGACCGGCGAGCAGGATGCCGTTCAGCGCGACGAACCGCAGCGACCCGCCGTTCGCCTTGAACTCGTACCTCGCGGCCTGCGGCAGCGTGATCTCCGCGTTGAAGCGGACCGCCACGTCGCGCCCGAAGGGCGACCCGCCCACGGTCGTCAGGCCGTCGATGAACGTCGTCGGCGCGATCTCCGCGAAGTCGGCGTTCGGCGGCATGCTGTAGACCAGCGCCGCCGGAGTCGTGCCCGCGGTCAGGGCGTCGTAGTAGCGCACGAGGACGCCGGGGATCTCGCTGCTCGGGATCACGACGAACGACGCGTCGCCGTCCAGGCTCTCGGCCGGCACGCTGTCGTCCGTGATCTCGAGCGTGACGTCGTGACCTCCCAGCGGGAAGTTGACCGTCGCCACCGGCGCCGTCGCGATCTCGATCCCCCCCTCGGTCCACGAGTAGCCGACCAGGCTCCCGCCCGGCGCATGGGTGTGCGACTGGCTCCCGTCGAGGACGACGGGCTCGAAGCCGTCGCCGTCGAAGTCGACCGCGAACGGGGGCACGTCGATCACGACGTGCAGGAAGGGATGCCCGACGTGCCCGCCGAGCCCCTTAAGCGTCACCTCGACCGGCGTGAACGCGCCCCCGAGGCGCAGGGTGCACTCGTCGTATTGCTCCACCGCGGGCGCGAAGACGACGTCGAGCGGAACCGACGCGCCCGGAGCGAGGGTGACGTCGACCGCATAGCCGACGTCGCTCGCCGCGCCGGGATACGAGCCGCCCGCGAGCGAGGCCGTCATGCTCGCCGCGGTGCCCGCGGGACCGATCAGGAGGCTCAGCGTGTCGATGGTGAGCGGCAGGAGGCCGACGTTGGTGAGCGCGATCGTCTGCTGCGCGCTGCCCCCGCCGTCGACGGCGCCGAAGTCGACGACGCCCGGCGCCGCGTCGAGCTTCCCCACGCCCTGCACCTCGATGGCCGACACGGTGGCGAACCCGGTGGACGCGCTGAAGGCGAGGTCGAGGACGCCGTCCGCGACCACGGTCTCGAAGGTCCGCGCCGTCGCCGTGGCGAAGCCGGCCTCGGCGAAGAGGTCGAGGTCGTCGACGACGAGCGTCCCCTCCGCCGCGACGTCGAACACGCGCGCGCCCGCGACCGGAAGCTGCAGCTCCGCGAAGTGAAGCGTCACGGCGTACGCGCCGTCGGGGATCGGCAGGCCGTAGTCGAACGAGGTCCCGTAGCGCTGCCACCCGAAGAGGAACTGCTCCGGCGTGCCCGCCACCGGCGCGGGGCTGTAGAACTTGAAGCCGCCGGCGAAGCCGTACTCCGCCGTCCACTCCTGGCCGAGGGCGTCGACGTGCTTCGGCCCGCCGGCGTCGACGCGCGTCTCGTCGCCCACCGGTCCGATCCCCACGCCGCGGACCGTCGCCGACACCGGGTAGTTGGGCGGTCCCGCGAAGCTCACGCGGATCGTCGCCCTGCGCAGGCCGAGCGCGCTGGGCTGGAAGGTGACCGTGATCGGCTCCGACTGCCCCACGCCGAGCACGAACGGCAGGCTCGGCCCGAAGCTCCCCGCGAAGTCCGCGGCGCCCGGTCCCGAGGCGGTGATCGACTGGATCCCCACGGGCTGCGAGGAGATGTTCGTGATCGTCACGACCTGCGACGGCGTGGTCTGCCCGACCTCGACGGCGCCGAACACGAGCCCGGGACCGACCTGGATCGGCGGCGGGTAGCGCCGGCCCGGACCCGGTTTCCCTCCACCCTGACCGCCGGTCGGCGTCGGCGACGGACCCTGGGCGGAAGCGAGAGCGGCGAAGAGGGCGAGGACCCCCGCGCTGGCGAGACGGAAAGACGACCGCATGGTGTTGGCTGTCGGGAGGGACGTGGGAAAGGCCCGTGGCCTTTTCGGCGTCCCCGAGGCCGCCAAAACACCCGAATCTGGGACGACTTGCCTCTAGGGCGTCATCCCCGCCCAGGGGTTCCCCGGAGGCTCCGGGACGAGCGGGATCGGCGTGAAGGCAGCGACCAGCCGCTCGCGGAGCTCCTGGGCGAGGTGCTTTCGGTCCGCCGCGGTGACGGCCTCCGCCGACCAGCGCACCCGCGCCGTCACGCCCCGGAGCTTCAGAAAGCGCCAGAGGTGCAGCCACAGGTTCATCCCGCCCCACCAGCACACGGTCCAGGCCGGCGCCCAGGGGTCGCGCGGGGTGGAGTAGTGCAGGCTGACCGCGAGGCAGGGAATCGCGTTCCGCACCGCGCCCTCGAAGAGCGGCGTCTTGAAGGCGCGCACCTCGTTCCCCGCCCCGGCGCTCCCCTCGGGAAACAGGACGACGGAGACCCCGTTGGCGAGCGTGGCCTCCATCTCGGGGCCGACGGCGAGCACGTCGCGCTTGCGCTCGCGGTTGACGAAGAGCGTGCCGGCGCTCCGGGCCATCCACCCGAGCAGCGGCCAGCGCGCGATCTCGTGCATCGCGACGAAGCGCCCGGGAAAGAGCGCCGCCAGGACGAGGATGTCCAGGTAGCCGATGTGGTTCGCGACGATCAGGTGACGCTGGCGCGGCGGCGGACCCGCCACGTCGAGGCGCACGCCCATGATGCGCAGGCTCGCGCGCGCCCACAGGCCCTGGAGGAACGCGCCGACGCGCATCGACAGCCGGCGCCCGCCCGCGCCGCCGACCAGGCCGGGCAGGCGGAAGAGCACCGCCGGCGGGAGCAGCACGCACACGACGGCGAGGAGCAAGACGAGGCGGACGAGCGCGACCGCGGAGCGCAACGCTATCGCGTGCCCTCGACGCGGCGCGCGAACACGAGCGCGCCGCCCTCCGGGCGGCAGCGACGGAAGCCGAAGAGGTGGAACACCTGCAGCGTCAGGAAGCGCGCCACCCGCCGGTCGGCGACCAGCGTCTCCGGTCGCGCGGGATGCCGGTGGATGCCGGGCAGGAGCGGGAGCAGCCGCTCCGCCCCCAGCCGGCGCAGGAAGGCCGACAGGACGAGCCACGCGCCGCGGACCTCGCGGCCGAGGAAGAAGCCGTCGTCGCCCTGGCCCTGGTAGCGCGGCATGAGGAGCAGCCCGCGGAACGGCGCGCGCACCTCGGTGCCGCCGGCGAGCCCCGACCAGGCGAGGAGCCGTCCCTCCTCGACGGGCTGGAAGTTCTCGAAGCCGGGCTCCATGCGGAAGCTCTCGCCGCGCTGGATCGGGTGGCGGTGGCGGACCTCGACCGTGTCCGGCAGGCCGCTGCTCGCGTGGCGCAGCCGCTGGTAGAACTCGTCGTAGCGGGGGACCTCGGAGCGCTTGAGCATCCCGAGCCCGACGAGCGTCAGCCAGATCGCCGCCTCGTGGTGGTCCACCGTCGCCGGACTGTCGTGCTGGCCGCCCTCGAGGCAGAGCGCCGCGTGGCCGTACTCGCCGAAGTAGGCGAGGAGCGTCCCCTCGACGTTCTCCTCGAGCCCGAGCAGGATCGGCACGCCGAGCTCGCGCGCGATCGTGCGGTTCTGCAGCGTGTCCCCCATGATGCAGAAGGGCGCGCCCTCGGCGGACGTGGAGTGCATGTCGAGGAGGACGACGCGCTCGGGCGCGCGCTCGATCTCGGCGCGGAGCGCCGCCAGGAGCTCGCCGCGCTCGTCGCACTCGCGCGGACCGGGGCACTCGTTGGCGACCAGCTCCTCGGTCCAGATCCGGTTCAGGTCGCGGTCGAGGAAGCGCTGCTGGCTGCGGAGCGCCCCCAGGTTTCCGGCGAAGGCCACGAGCCGTCCGCGCAGCGAGGCGCCGTCGCGCTCGAGTGCCTCGAACACGCGCCGCGCCGCCTCGACGCCGGCGGGCTCGTTGCCGTGGAGACCGCCGACGAGCAGCAGGAGCGGGCCCGACTCCGCGCCGGCCCGCTCGCCGATGAGGCGCTCCGCGGTCGACGTCGTCATCCGTCCTCGCTCAACCAGCGGTCCAGGAGGTCGGCGGCCACGCGGATGAAGTCGGTCTCGGTGACGATGCCGACAAGCTTCTCGCCGTCGACGACCGGGAGGCAGCCCACCCGGTTCTTGCGCATCGTCTCGATCGCCTCCTGCGTCGGCGTGTCGGGGGACACGACCACGGGGTGGTCCTTCATGATCTCGCGCACGGCGATGGGCTTGTCGTCGCCGCGCAGGCCCCGCCCGACCATGCGCAGGAGCTGGCGGTGGGTCACGATGCCGACGAGCCGGCCGTCGTGGTCCTCGACCGGCACGTGGCGGATGTGCTCCCAGTCCATCAGGCTCGCGGCCAGGTCGACGACGTCGTCGGGGTGCACCGTGAAGAGGCTCCGCGACATCACCTGCCCGATGGTGCGATAGCTCTCGCGGGCCGCGGAGCTCCTCACCAGACCGGCGAGCGGCCAGGTGTGTACCGGGTCCGCCCCCACGCCCTTCTCCGCGATGGCCGTGGCGAGCGCGCGGGAACGCTCGTCCGCGGTGCCGGCGCCGTCCATCGCCGCGAGCGAGTCGAGCATCCACTTCGCGCCGGTGCGCCCGCTGGACACGCGCCCCTCGATCACGCCGAGGTAGCGGTCGATGTCCGCCCGCGCGATGCCCCGCCCGGCGAGACCGGTGCGCGCGAGCGGGAGCAACTGCTCGAGGATCAGGGTGCCCGCGTCGATCTCCAGGCCGTCGAGCCAGCGGAAGCGCGCCTTCAGCCCGTAGCGCGCGGCCGCCATGAAGTTCTCCTTCGCGTCGTCGAACTCGATGGAGTCGCGGACGTCCTTCGTGCCGTCCCCGAGCGCGAGCATCAGGCCGAAGTAGAGGGCGGCGTTCGCCACCTCGTCGACCAGCGTCGGCCCGGCGGGCAGGACGCGGTTCTCGATCCGCAGGTGCGGCACGCCGTCGTTCACGCCGTAGCACGGGCGGTTCCAGCGGTAGACCGTGCCGTTGTGGAGGCAGAGCGCCCGCAGCGACGGGACGCCGCCCTCGTCGAGGATCTTGAGCGGCGACTCCTCGAGGTCGGTCGCGATGAGCACGCGGAAGCGGCTGATGTCCTCGCGGAAGATCTCCAGCACGGACTCCTCGACCCAGCGCTCGCCGAAGCTGACGCGCTGGCGGTGGCCGCGGCGGGTCTGCGTCTCCGAGCGCATGTCGAGCGACTGCTGGAAGAGCGCCACCCGCGTCTCGTGCCACAGGCGGTGCTGGAGGAAGACCGGCGAGTTGACCGCCGCCGCGAGCACGGGCGCGGTGACGACCTGGGCCAGGTTGTAGAGCCGCGCGAACTCGCTGCCGCCGACCTGGAAGTGCACCTGGAAGCTCGTGTTGCAGGCCTCGAACATGACGTTGTCATGGGTCTCCTGCAGCTCGTCGAGCCCCTTGATCAGCGTCCGGAACCGTCCGCCGCGCAGGTCGCTCATGACCTGGTTCAGGCGGTGGTACCGCGAGATCGGCGTCATCCAGTCGAGGGTGAGGTGCTCCTTGCCCAGCGTGGGCAGGATGCCGCACAGGACCACCTGCGTGCCGTGGCGGCCGGCCGCCTCCGACGCGCGCGCCATCATCTCGCCCAGCATCCGCTCCATGTCGGAGAGGCATCGTCCGCCCAGCTCGGCCGGCGGCAGGTTCGCCTCCAGGTTGAAGCGGCCGAGCTCGGTCGTGAAGTTCTCGTCGAGGTGCTCGAGCACCTCGAGCGCCCGGTCCGAGGGCCGTCCGGCGGCGTCGGCGAGGAAGAACTCCTGCTCGGCGCCGATCCGACGGACGTCGACCTCCAGGGCGCCCTCCGCGAGCATGCGCTCGAGGGCCTGGACGTCCTCGAGCAGCGCGCGAACGAAGTTGCGCTGCGCCTCGTCGTCGGTGACCTGGTGGACCTCGTGCTCGCCCATGGCAAACCCTCAGCATACGGTGCCGCTCCGGCGGGCGCACCGCCGCCCCGGGCCTCTTCGAGCCCGGGCACGCGCCGGGGGCCGGCGGCGAGCACCGGACCCCGCGTCAGCTCAGCTTGACGATGCGCGCCGTCGACGGCACGCGGTCGGCGTCGAGGACGAAGAGCATGTAGTGGCCCGGCGGCGCGGCGCGGGCGTTCGGCGGCGCCACGAGCACGACGTCGAAGCCCGAGCCGCCGGCGGGAGCGACCGACGACACCGCGAGCTGGACGTAGCGCTGGTTCATGTCGAACGAGTGCGTCATCGAGCCGAGCCCGATCAGGACGGCCTCCGCCGGCGCCTGTCCGGCGGTCGTGATCGGGAAGCCCGCGCCGTAGGTCAGCGCGGCGGGCGCCTGGGTGATCGCGGGCCGCGGCTTCTTCACGTAACCCGGCGAGTAGTAGCGGAAGCTCGTCTTCTCCACCGTCGCGCCCGTCTCGTGGTCGCGGCCGCCGCCGACGAACACGCGCCCGTCGGGGAGCAACAGGGCGACGGAGTGATACCCGCGCACCACCGACTCCTGCGAGCGGCCCCAGCTCACCTGAAAGCCGCGGGCCGGGTCGACGTACTGCGCGCGCGTCACGCCGGGGTCGGCGGTCACGGCGTCGTGTCCGGAGACGACGAGCACCCGGCCGTCGGGCAGGAGTACCGTGCTGGGGTGGTGGCGCCGGATCGAGAGGTCGATCGGAGGGAGCCACGCCGAGGCGACCGGGTCGAACACGGCGGCCTGGCTCATCAGCGGCGTCCCCGCCCCGCCGCCGGCGACGAGCACGCTGCCGTTGGCGTAGCCCCACTCGCCGTGGGCGATCCGCAGCGGCAGGAGCACCGACGACGCGCCGTTGTTCGGCTCGACGCCCGCCGGCGTTTCCGGCCGCTGCTGCTGGATCACGAGCCACGGCACGGCGCCGCCGGGCGCGAAGAGCACGGGCAGGCCGTCGTCCCCGAGCACGAGGAGCTCGAAGCCGTTCACCGGCGCGGGCAGGAGCTGCACGTGGCTGTAGTCGGGGTTCGCGATCTCCGTCGGCGTCGCGCCGTACGCGCTCGCCACCGTCCAGGAGCCGTCCGCCGGATCGAGGATCTCGACGCTCAGGTTGGCGGCCAACGTCGGAAACACCAGGTCGAAGCCGCCGGTGACGAGGATCCTGCCGTCCTCCAGGCGCGTACACGCCGGGTACCAGCGGGCCGGCGTGCCGAGCGTTCCCGCGACCAGCATGTCGTTCGGCGCGCGGACCCACGTCGCGCCGTCGAAGGCCGTCGCGTACGGCAGCCCGCTCTGGTAGTCGTTCCCGGTGACGACGTCGCCGAAGGTGCGCGTGCCGCCCACCGCGACGAACGTCCCGTCGGCGGTCAGCGTGTGACCCGAACAGAAGAGGTCGTCCTCGATCTCGTAAGGGAAGAAGAGCTCGCCGTTGAAGTCGAGCGGGACGTCTTCCGGAACCGCGGTGACCTCCGGGGGCAGGACGGCGCCGAGCGCGTGGGGCGTCATCGGAAAGACGACCCTCTCGGTCTCCTCGAACGCCGTCGGAAACTCGCTCGGACGCACGTAGCCGATGAACAGCACGCGCCCGTCCGGGAGCAGGGAGGCGTGGATCGCGGTCGCGTACCAGCCGTCCGGCCGGCGCCAGGTGACCTGCGGGCTCCACGCGTCGTCCTCGACGCGCGCCACCTTGGCGGCGGCGGCGGTCTGCGCCGCCGCGCCGAGCTGGAGCGCGAGCATCGCGGCGACGGCTGCGAGCACGTCCAATCGAATAGGCAAGGTGGTTCCAGTTTGGCAAACGCGCCGGCTCCGGGCCAGCCCGGCGCGCGCGTTGGTTTCGCGGCGGCGCGCGGTAGCATCCGCGGCGATGACGACGAGCGACGACGGCGCGCGGCTCGCCGCCCAGGAGACGCGCCTGCGGCTCCTGCTCGCGCACCTCGCGGGCCGCGCGGTGCGCGCGCGGGTCGAGCTCGACGACCTGGTGCAGGAGGTCTACGTGCGCGCGCTCACCGCGCCGTCCGGCCTGCCGGCCGACGACGACGGGCTGCGCCGCTTCGTGGCCCGGCTCGCGCGCAACGCCGTGGTCGACGTCGCCCGCGCGATCCGCGCGCGCAAGCGCGAGGCCCGCGTCGAGCGCCTGGCGCGGAGCGAGTGGAGCCGCGCCGGCCCGCGCGAGGACGAGCTCGCGGCGCGCACGGCCGGACCGGCGACGCGGGTCGCGGGAGCGGAGGAAGAGGCGCGCACCGTCGCCGCCTTCGAGAGCCTCGCCCCCGACCACCGCCGCGTCCTCGGGCTGCGGCAGTTCGAGGGCCTCTCCGCGCGGGACGCGGGAGCGCGCATGGGCCGCTCCGAGGCGGCGGTGCACTCGCTCTACCGCCGCGCGCTGGAGGCGTGGGAGGCCGCCCGGCGCAGCGGTTAGGCTCTCCGCCCGGGTTTCTCCGGTTTCCCGCGGCGAATCCGGCGCGCGTCCGCGCCCTCTCCCGCATGTCCAGCGAATCCACCGACGACCTCCTCGACCGCCTGGTCGCCGAGTACTCGGACGCCGTCGCCGGCGGCGGGGCGCCGGACCGATCCGCCTACCTGAAGCGCGCGCCCGCCGCCGCCCGGCCGGGGCTGGAGCGCTGCCTCAAGATGATCGACGCCGGCACGGCGGCGGCGCCGGCCGCCCTGCAGCCGCTCGCGCCCGGCGTGCAGCTCGACGGCTACAAGCTCCTGCGCGAGCTCGGCCGCGGCGGGATGGCGGTCGTCTGGCTGGCGCAGGACGTCGAGCTCAGGCGCCCGGTGGCGCTGAAGTGCCTGCGGCCGGGGCTCGCCTTCGAAGGGCGCCACGTCGACCGCTTCAAGCGCGAGGCGCTCGCGATCGCGAAGCTCCAGCACCCGCACATCGTCCAGATCCACGGCGTCGGCGAGGCGGGCGGGCACCACTACATCGCGATGGAGTTCGTCGAGGGCCCGTCGTTCGCCACGGTGCTCGAGGCGCTGCCGACCGACCGCGCGCGCACGGCCGAGGACCTCGCCCGGGCCGTCGGCGTGCCCGCGGTGGCTGCGGACGTCGTCGAGTACGAGCAGGCGGTCGCGCGCCTGCTCGCCCCGGTCGCCGACGCCCTCGCGACCGCGCACGAGCACGGCCTCGTCCACCGCGACGTCAAGCCGTCGAACATCCTCCTGCACGCCGACGGCCGCGCGGTGATCGCGGACTTCGGGCTCGCCAAGGGGCACGACGAGCCGGGGCTCTCGCTCTCCGGCGAGCCGATCGGGACGCCCTACTACATGTCGCCGGAGCAGGCGTGGCTCACCGGCCGCGAGGTGGACCGGCGCACCGACGTCTACAGCCTCGGCGTCACGCTCTACGAGGCTTTGGCCGGCGAGCGTCCGTTCCAGGGCGCGACCGCGCTCGAGGTGCTCGAGGCGATCAAGACGCAGCTCGCCCCGTCGCCGCGGAGCGCGTCGCACAACGCGCAGGCGGTCGTGCGCCGCGCGATGGCGCGCGAACCCGAGAACCGCTACTCCACCGCGGGCGCGCTGAAGGAGGACCTCTTGAACCTCGCCTCGGGCATGGCCACGAGGGCGCGCACCGACGAGGGCGGCGCGGTCCGTCGCTTCTGGACGCACCTGCGCTTCGCCACCTCCGGACAGAACTACGAGTACCGCTCGACGCGGACGCTCTTCGGCTGGCCGCTCGTCCACGCGATCGGCGGACCGCGGATCCCCGGCGCGCCGCGGCGCGTCGCGCGCGGCGTGTTCGCCTTCGGCGGCGAGCGCGCGGTCGGCGCCTTCGCCTTCTCCCAGGAGGCCTACGGCCTCGTCTTCGCGATGGGCGCCTTCGCGTGCGGCGGGATCGCGCACGGCGCCCTCGGCATCGGGCTCTTCGCGATCGCCGGCCTCGGCCTCGGGATCTACTCCATGTCGGGCTTCGCGATCGCGTACATGGCCTTCGGGGGGCTCGCCCTCGGCTACGGCGCCATCGGCGGCCTTTCGATCGGCAAGTACGCGGCCGGCGGTTCGCCGCACGGCACGTACGTGATCCGCGACGAGCGCCGCGACCCCGAAGCGCTCGAGTTCTTCGACAACGCGCTGCCCCGGCTCTTCGAGTGGGCGCTGGGCCGGTTCGGGGATTCGAGCTAGCCGACGCGGTCGACTTCGATCGCCACCTCGCCGTCGCCGAGCTTCGCGCGGTGTACGTGGCCGGCGCCCTCCGCCGGACCGCGCTCGACCGTGTCCGCCAGGGTCTGCTCGCCGACGTAGTCCTTGTGCGCGTCGAGCGCCGCGGCCACGGCCTCGCCGCACTCCACGCGCACGGTGATCCGGTCGGAGACGTGCAGGTCGGCCTCCTTCCGCGCGATCTGGACGAGCCGGACGAGGTCGCGGGCGACGCCCTCGAGCTCGAGCTCGGGCGTCGTCGTGACGTCGAGCGCGACCACCGCGTCGTTGGTCGGGAGCGCGGCCACCGCACGACCCTCGAGACCTTCCCGCGGCTGCAGTCGCAGGTCCCAGTCCCCCTCCTCGAGCCGGAAGTCGTCGACCACGACGACGTCCCCCTCCCGCGTCCAGCGGCCCTCGCGCACCGCGGCGAGGAGCTCCTTCATGCGCGGGCCGACCCGCGGGCCGAGCGCGCGCGCGTTGAGCTTCAGCTCGAAGGTCCCGAGGTCCTCGACGTTCGCCGACGTCTTCACCGCCTTGACGTTGACCTCGTCGCCGATGAGGCCGAAGTGCGGCTCGAGCCGCGCGGCCTCGGGCGCGGCCACCTCGAGCGTCGCCAGCGGCAAGCGCACGCGCAGCCGGTGCTCCTCGCGCAGCCCCAGCGCCGTCGAGCACACGTCGCGCACGAGGTCCATGTCGGCGACGAGCTCCGGATCCGCCGGCAGCTCGCCCGCGTCGGGCCAGTCGGTCAGGTGGACGCTCTTCTCGCCCGTCAACCCGCGGAAGATCTCCTCGGTGATCAGCGGGAGCAGCGGCGCCGCCGCGCGCGTCAGCACGTGCAACACCGTGTAGAGCGTGTCGTAGGCGTCCCGCTTGTCCGCGTCCTTCTCCGCCTTCCAGAAGCGCGGGCGGCTGCGGCGGATGTACCAGTTGTTCAGCGCGTCCAGAAGGCCGCGCACCGCCGCGCAGGCGGCGGGCAGGTCGTAGGCCTCGAAGGCCGCCTCGACCTCCTCGACCATCGCGCGCGTCTTGGCCAGGACGTAGCGGTCGAGCACCGCGGTCTGCCCCTCCGGCCGGTAGCGCGCGCGGATGCCGTCGGCGTTCGCGTACAGGCAGAAGAACGAGTAGGCGTTCCAGATCGGCAGGATGACGAGCCGCACGTACTCGCCGATCCCCTTGCCCTCGCGGTCGATCGAGAGGTCGCCGCCGCGCAGGACCACGGACGAGCAGAGGAACCAGCGCAGCGCGTCGGAGCCGTGCGAGTCGAAGACCTCGTCGGGGCTCGGGTAGTTGCGCTTGCGCTTCGAGAGCTTCTGCCCGTCCTCGTCGACGACGACGCCGTGGCAGAGGCAGTTCGCGAACGGCGGCTTGTCGAAGAGCGCGGTGGCCAGCACGTGCATCGTGTAGAACCAGCCGCGCGTCTGCGCGATGTACTCCGTGATGAAATCGGCCGGGAAGTGGTTCTCGAACCACTCCTTGTTCTCGAACGGGTAGTGAACCTGCGCGTAGAACATCGAGCCGGACTCGAACCAGCCGTCGAGCACGTCCTCGACGCGCCGCATCGTGCTCCGGCCCGTGGGGTCGTCGGGGTTCGGACGCGTCAGCTCGTCGATGTACGGCCGGTGCAGGTCGGTCGGCCGCACGCCGAAGTCGCGCTCGAGCTCGTCCAGGCTCCCGTAGACGTCGATCCGCGGGTACTTCGGATCGTCGCTCCTCCAGATCGGGATCGGCGAGCCCCAGAAGCGGTTGCGGCTGATCGACCAGTCGCGCGCGCCCTCGAGCCAGCGCCCGAACTGCCCGTCGCGGACGTGCTCGGGGAACCAGCGGATCCTCTGGTTCAGCTCGACGAGCCGGTCGCGGAAGGCGGTCACCTTCACGTACCACGAGCTGATCGCGCGGTAGATCAGCGGCTCGTCGGTGCGCCAGCAGTGCGGGTAGTTGTGCTCGTAGGTCTCGTGGCGGACCAGGGCGCCGCGCCCCTTCAGCGCCTGGATGATCGGCTTGTTGGCGTCGAAGACGAGCTGACCCTCGTAGTCGGAGACCTCCGCGGTGAAGCGCCCCTTGTCGTCCACGGGGCAGACCACGTCGATCCCCGCCTCCGCGCAGACCGTCTGGTCGTCTTCGCCGAAGCCGGGCGCGGTGTGGACGACGCCGGTGCCCTCCTCGGTGTCGACGAACTCCGCCCCGAGGACGCGGAAGGCCTGCGGGTGGTCCTTGAAGTAGGGAAAGAGCGGCTCGTACGTCCGGCCGACGAGCTCCGCGCCCTTGACGACGCCGGACTTCTCCGCGCCGGCGAGCTCCTTCTCGTACTTGCCCGCCGCCGCGGCGCCGACGACGTAGTAGTCGCCGTTCTCCCTGTAGAGCGCGTAGTCGATCTCCGGCCCCACGGCGAGCGCCAGGTTCGACGGCAGCGTCCACGGCGTCGTCGTCCAAACCAGGACCTTCATCGGCCCGGGATCGCCCTCGCGCGGCGTCAGCGTGAACAGCACCGTAATCGCCGGGTCCTGCCGCGGCCGGTAGGCGCTGTCCATCCGCGTCTCGAAGTTCGAGACCGGCGACTCCGCCGCCCACGAGTACGGCATGACGCGGTAGCTCTCGTAGACGAGCCCCTTGTCGTACAGCGTCTTGAACCCCCACATCACGCTCTCCATGAACGGGAGGTCCATCGTCTTGTAGTCGTTCTCGAACGACACCCAGCGCGCCATGCGCGTCACGAAGCGCTCCCACTCCGCCGTGTAGCGCATCACCGTCTCGCGGCTGTACGTGTTGAAGCGCTCGATGCCGTACTCGATGATCTGCTGGCGGCCAGAGACGCCGAGGTCCTTCTCCGACGCGAGCTCCGCCGGCAGGCCGTGGCAGTCCCAGCCGAAGCGCCGCTCGACCCGCCGCCCGCGCATCGTCTGGTAGCGCGGCACCACGTCCTTCACGTACCCGGTCAGGATGTGCCCGTAGTGCGGCAGCCCGTTCGCGAAGGGCGGCCCGTCGTAGAAGACGTATTCGTTGGAGCCCTTGTCGCCGGCCGGACGGCCCTCGACCGAGGCCTCGAAGATCCGCTCGCGCTTCCAGAAGTCGAGCACCCGCTCCTCGATGGCGGGGAAGCTCGGGCTCGGGTCGACCTTGGGATAAGGCTCGGTTTCGGTTTTCGCGGGCATTCGGCGCAAGAGTCTACGGAGGGTGCCGGGGAGGTACCATGCCCGCATGAAGCTCCCGACCCTCGCCGTCGCCCTCTCCCTGGCCTTCGCCCTCGCCCCGAACGCCCAGAACCCCCAGGACAAGGGGGGGCCGGACGAGCCGCCCGAAGGGAACAAGCCCTACAAGGTCGGCTGGCGCATCCGCGACCACATCGAGCTCCCCGGCCTCGACGGAAAGCTCGTCAACCTGTTCGAGGCGAACGAGGAGAAGGTGATCGTCCTCGTCTTCTGGTCGCTGCGCGACCCGCAGTGCCGCAAGGAGGAGGTCAAGCTCGTCGAGCTCCAGGAGCGCTATGCCGGCAAGGTGTCTTTCTACCTGGTCGCCTCCAACCACGACGAGATCGTCTCCGGCGTCGGCGACCCGCTGGAGAAGATCCGCAAGTTCCAGAAGGACTCGAAGCTCCCCCTGAAGATCCTCGTCGACGAGGCCAACAAGGTGGCGGACGACTTCAAGGCCCTGTCGGCCAACCACGCCTTCGTCATCGATTCGAAGCGGTTCCTGCGCTACGCCGGCGGCATCGACAACGACCCGAAGGGCCTCCTGAAGGACAAGAAGATCCCGTGGCTCCAGTTGGGCATCGACGCAGGTCTCGCGAGCAAGAACGCCGAGATCGCTCTCACGCGCCCGAACGGCCGCAAGCTGCGAAGAAAGCCGGAAGAAAAGCCGGTCAAGAAGGACAAGCTGTAAGGCACTCCGCAGCGAGCGAAGCGGGGCGAACCGGAGCCCTCGAGTCCCGAGAGCTTCCAACTCCACCGACGAGCGAAGCGAGGCGAAACTTGACCTCTTGAGTCCTTTCCTTTCTTCGGACGGAGGCTCCGGAGGTTCGTGGAG
>JANQEJ010000071.1 GCA_028278425.1 Planctomycetota bacterium
CGCCGAGACCGCGTTCACCTACGCGGCGTTCCTCCTCGTTCTCGCCGCGCAGAGGCCGCCGGACAGCCCGGCGGTCGCCACCGCCCGCTGGCTCGCCGCCGGGCTCGTGATCTTCGCGCCTCACGCGCTGGGGCCTTTGCGTCAGCTCTTCGAGCGAAGGCCGCTGCTTCCGTACGTGCTCGTCGGCCTGGTCGTCGCCGCGCAGTTCCACCCGATGGGCTTCCTCGTGATCGGCGCGGGCGGGCCGGTCCTGCTCGCGCTTCTCGCCGGAGCCCACGGCTTGCTCGTCGCGAGCGCTTCGACCGACCGATGGGCGGCGGCCGCGGTCGCTCTGGGACCGATCGCCGTGGTCGCCGGCTTTGCGGTCGCGCCCGGATCGATCTGGCTCTTCCTGTTTCCGCTCGTGATTGCGGCGGCGGTCGCGGCGCTGCTTCTCCTCCAGGCCCGTCGCGCCCGCGAAGCCGTCCTCGCGCGCACCCCGGCGGCGCTGATTTCACCCGCCGCGATCCTCGGCGCGGAGGAGGAACAACGGCGCGTATTGAGACGCCTTGCGTTCTACACGCTTCCGCTCACGCTGGTGCTCTTGCTCGCGATCCCCGCGATCTACATCGCGGTGCTCGTGCTTCCCGAGCCGATCCTGCACGACGGCGAGGTCGCGCGGAACCCGAACGTCGTCGCGGAGGAGGCCGGCCCGGAGTCGCAGGAGGACGCGGACGCGCGCGAGACCTTCGAGCAGATCTTCCCGTCGGCGGTGAGCTTCTCGGGCGGCGTCTCACAGCTCCAGCACGAGACCGTGATGCACGTGCGGCCGGACCCGACGGCCGACCTCGGACCGCTCTACATGCGCGGGATCGTGCTCGACACCTTGACCGCGACCGGCGCCCGGCCCGGCGGCGGAAATTCCGTCGAGCACGACGCGCCCGGCGCCGACGGATGGGTGGAGCTCGACGAGCGCCGCGGAAGCGCGGCGGTCCACGAAGTCGCGATCCGCCAGCAGCGCCTGGTGCTGCGCGACGGCGACCTCGGCATCCTCTTCCCGCCGGCGCGGCTTCTGGCGGTCGACGTCGCGCCGGTGCGTCACGATCCCGGAGGCATCGACGTCGCGCCCGGCATCGGCGGCGACTGGTTCGAGTACCGCGCGCGCTTCCAGGAGCGCCGCGGGACCGCGCTCGACGTCGGCGCGACGCGTGCGCGGCATCGCGACCGACTCTACCGGCGTCTGCCGCGCGGCGGGGAGCGCGAGTTGCTCGAGATCCGCGCCCTGGCGCGTTCCGTGACCGCGGACGCCCGGACGGACCGCGAGCGCGTCCACGCGATCGTCCATTACTTCCAGTCCGAGTTCGAGTACTCGCTCACCGCGACGGAGTTCCCGGGGCTCTCGGGCGTCGTCGACTTCCTGCGCCGGCGCAACGGGCCGTGTACGTACTACTCGAGCGCGTCCGCGCTGATGCTCCGGTCGCTGGACATTCCCGCGCGCATCGCGACGGGTTTTCTGGCCAAGGAATTCGACGACGAGAAGAGTGCTTACGTCGTC
Organism: Planctomycetota bacterium; assembly: GCA_028278425.1. Lineage (GTDB taxonomy): Bacteria > Planctomycetota > UBA1135 > UBA1135 > JANQEJ01. Next base: position 1,535 of record JANQEJ010000071.1, read on the forward strand.
ACCACCCGCGAGGGGCACGCCTGGATCGAGGTTCACTTCGAGGGCGTCGGCTGGGTGACCTACGACCCGACGCCGGGCGACCAGCGCGCCGCCGCGCTCGCCGCCGCGCAGCGTCCGCCGGCCGACTCCGGGCTCGGAGCGTGGATGGGAGAGCTCGCCTACGAGTTGCGCCGCTGGGCGACCTCGGGCGGCGACTCCGAGCACATGCGCGACTTCGCGCGGGCGCTGGCCGACGGACCGAAGGCGGCGTGGGCGAGCTTGAAGCGAGCGCCGTACGTCTTCGCGCTGCTCGCCGGCGCCGTCGTCGCGGTGTTGGGGTGGCGCTGGCTGCGCCGCGGCCGGCCGCCCGCGGTCGTCGCGCGCCGGGTTCTCCGCCAGCGGGCCGCCGATTCGTTGTATCGGAGCCTCTTGCTCGCGCTCGCGCGCCGCGGCTTCGAGAAGCGGCAGGCGGAGACCCTGCGCGAGTTCTGCGCCGGCGTGCTCGCGTCCGGCGGCGAGCTCTATCGGCCTCTCTCCGGAATCGGCGAGCTGTTCTACCGCGCGCGCTTCGGCGGAGAGCCGCTGACGCAGACGGAGGTCGGTACCATTCGCGCGTTCGTCGAGACCGTGACGAAGAAGGAGGAGCCCTGAAGTTGAGAACGGCAGCGCTGAGTCTGTGCTTGATCGTCTGCGCCTGCGCGTCGAGCCCGGCGCCGGTACCGCTCGTCCTGGAAACCGATGCCTACGCGCTCCACTCCGATCCGTGGATCAACGTGCATCACTTTCTCTATCAATGGGCGCGGGGACAGGTGTCCCGCCAACCGAACGACCGGCGCCCGCCGGTGGAGGTCGCCGAGGTCTCCGAGTTCTCCATGCTCACGCCGGACCAGCGCGACGCCTGGGCGGCGGCGCTCGAGCACTACCGCGACCTGGTGGACAAGGACCTGCTCTTCGACGAGGACATGGAGGCGCTGAAGGAAGCGCTCGCGGCGATCGACGGTCCCGAGTCGATCGCGGCCCTCGACTCAGCCGCGTTGCTCGAGGCGGCTCGCGAGGTCTTCGTCGACCGCTGGTGGCCGAAGCACGACGGCGCGAACCGCGCGTGGATCCAGGCGATGCGCCCGATGCTGGAGAAGTACGAAGGACGGCTCGTCCATGAGCTCGAGCGCGCCTACGGCGGAACGTGGCCCGAATACGCGATCCGCACCGACGTCACCTACTACGCCAACTGGGCCGGCGCCTACACCTCTTGGCGGCCCGACCACATCGTCCTCTCGAGCGGCGGCGACGAGCACCAGGGCGTCGCGGGCCTCGAGATCCTCGTGCACGAGGCCTCGCACTCCGAGAGCCTCGGCTCGCCGCTGCACGAGGAGCTCGATCGTCTCTTCGAGGAAGCCGGAGCCCGAGCGCCCTTCAACCTGTGGCACGTCTTCTACTTCGTTACCGCCGGTGAGCTGACCCGCCGCGTGCTCGCCGAGGAGGGAATCGACGACTACGTGCCCTACGGCGAGCGCGTCGGGCTGTACAGGCGGACGCGCTGGGACGGCATGCACGCGGTACTGCTCGAGCACTGGGTGCCGTTCCTGCGGGGCGAGCTCGAGCGGGACGAGGCCCTGCGACGGATCGTGGCGGTGCTGGCCTCGGATTAGGCCGTCTTGCGGCGCTTGACGACGAGATCCACGTCGCAGCCGAGAACGAAAAGGAGCGCCAGCATCTGGCGGAGGGACTTCTTTTGGTTCGTCTGGTCGAGCAGGCGGTAGAGCTGCGACGCCGAGGTCCCGAGCCGCCGGCACACCTCGCGCGTCGAGAGCCTGGACCGCTTCATTCGCTCCTGTGCTTCGACGGTCAGCCGGTAGAGCATCAGGTCCGCCAAGTGCCCGGGATCCTTGTTGTATTCCAGGACGCTGTCGATGTGGACGCTTCCCTCGATGCCGGAATCCAGCTCGTAGGTGAACGCCTCGCGTCCCAGCTCCTTGTCGACGTAGACGTCGAAGACGCGGTCGGTCGGCGTCGGAGCGGGATCGACGAGCGCATAGGGGAACGGCCACGTTCCCCGATGGGTCCGCACCTCAAACGCCTTCTTGTGGTTGTTGGCCTGAACGCCGAGGATCTTCATAGCCTGCCCTCGCTCACGAGCTCGCGGATGAGGATCAAGACGCGACGCGGTGCTCTGCCCTTCATCGCGCGCCATCCCTCGAGGTCCCACTTCACGATCAGCTTGCCATCCCTGTAGACGTGGACGTGTCTTGGACTGTGGTCACCGGCCCAGGACACGAAGACGTCGTTACCCCGTCGGATCTTGGGCATCCATAACTGTTACCGCAGACGGTAACAGTTTTCAAGGGCAATCCCGAGGTTCCTGGGCTCGCCTAGGCCCTGACCGGGTTCGAGAGCACTCCCAGGCCCTCGATCTCCACCTCCATCACGTCGCCGGCCTTCACCCACACCGGCGGCTTGCGCGCGAAGCCGACGCCCGGTGGCGTTCCGGTCGCGATGACGTCGCCCGGCTCGAGGGTCACGCTCTCGGAGAGCGCCTCGATCAGCGCCGGCACGCCGAAGATGAGCTGGTCGGTGTTCGAGTCCTGGAGCGTCTCGCCGTTCAGGCGGAAGGAGATGCGCAGGGAGTGCGGGTCGGGGATCTCGTCCGTCGTCGCGATGTACTCGCCGATCGGCGCGAACGTGTCCGGGGACTTGCCCCGCTGCCACTGGCCGTCGCCGAACTGGAAGTCGCGGGCGCTGACGTCGTTGAAGTTGGCGTAGCCGAGCACGTGCTGGAAGCCGACGTGGCGCGAGACGCGGGACGCGCGGCGGCCGATCACGACGGCGAGCTCGGCTTCGTAGTCGACTTGCTCGGTCAGCGGCGGGATGACCACCGTCGCGCCCGGGCCGACGATGGAGGTCGGGAACTTCGAGAACATCAGCGGGCGGTTGGGCACCTCGGCGCCGCTCTCGGCGGCGTGGTCCTTGTAGTTGAGGCCGATGCAAATGACCTTGCCCGGGCGCGGGACCGGCGCGAGCAGCGCCGCCTTGCCGCGCGGCAGGACCGCGCCCTCCGCGCGAAGCTCCTCGAGCTTCGCCGCGTCGGCGGTGACCGCGGCGTGAAGCGCCTGCGCCTCCGGCAGGTGCCTGCCGTCCAGGTCGAACCAGTCGCGGTGGTCGATCGGCTGGGGGATCGCCGCCGCGTCGGCCGCGAAGTCGAGGATCTCGTCGTCCGGCAGCAACGCGCCGAAGCGCGGCGCGCCGCCCGCGCGCGTGAAGGTCACGAGTTTCACGAAGGGGTGTCCTGAAGCAGGAGCACGTGGAGCTCCTTGGGTCCGTGGACGCCGACCACCAGGGTCAGCTCGATGTCAGCGGTCCGCGACGGTCCCGTGATCAGGGTGACCGCGCGGCTCATTCCGGTCGGGTCGTCGCGCCGCACCGCGGCGAGGGCCTGGCCGAGCGTGCCCAGGATACGCGACGCGCGGAGAAGCGCCACGTGCACGGGCGGAACGAGGGAAACCAGCCGGTGTCGCTCCGCCGCGGACTCGAGCACGAGCGTGCCGGTCTCGGCGATTCCCCACTGTGCCGTCGAGAGGCCCAGGTCGGCCTCGAGCAGCTCCGCGCGGTCACCGCCGGGCTTCCAGAGCTCGACGGCGTCGAGCCCGGCGGAGACGAGCTGCACGGTCGAGTCGTCCGAGACCGCCAGCCGGCGCGCGCCCTTCGCTTCCACGATGCGGCGCAGGGCGGCCGCCGCCTCGGCTTCGTCATGCACGAGTGTGCATCGGCCCGCGACGGCCTCGAGCCGCTCGCGGAAGCGAGCCACCCGGTCGGCCTCGGTGTCGAGTCCCACCGGCCGGCCGGGCGAGACGAGCGCCTCGTAGCGCGGCTCGCTCCGTCCGCGCGATCGAAGCTCGGCCCGCGCGCCGGCGAGACCATCGCGGATCGCGTCGAGAATCGCGGCCTTGGAGGCGTCGCTCACGCGAGCTCACCTCGCTTCCACCGCTCGCGGAACGAGCGCCTGGCGAGCGGACGCAGCTCGCGCGCGTCGGTCCACGCGCCGGCGCGCCCGCGCCAAGCCCACGGGAAGAGCCGCGCGAGCTTCGCTCCGAGCCGGTAGCGCGCGGTGCTCCGCATCATCCACGCCCAGAGGCGGAAACCGCGGCGCTCGAGCGCCGGTCCGTCCGCGCTGACCTTCGCGCGCAGGTCGAGCAGGAGCGCCGGGATGTCGATCTTGACCGGGCAGACGTCGCGGCAGGCGCCGCAGAGCGACGACGCGAAGGGCAGCTTCGACGAGCGGTCGCCCGGGGCGAGCTGCGGCGTGATCACCGCGCCGATCGGTCCGGGGTAGACGGATCCGTAGGCGTGTCCGCCGATCTGCTGGTAGACCGGACAGACGTTCAGGCAGGCGCCGCAGCGGATGCACGCGAGCGACTGGCGCGTCACCTCGCGCCGCAGCATTCCGGTGCGTCCGTTGTCGAGCAGCACGACGTGAAGCTCGTCCGGTCCCTCGCCGCCGGTGTTCGGTCCGGTGAGGATGGACTGGTAGCTCGTTAGGTGCTGCCCGGCGCCGGATCGCGGCAACAGGCGCAGGAACACCTCGAGGTCCTCGAAGCGCGGGACGAGCTTCTCGATCCCCATCACGGCGACGTGCGCCTTGGGCAGCGACGTCGCCATGCGGATGTTGCCCTCGTTCTCGATGATCATGATCGTGCCGGTCTCGGCGACGCCGAAGTTCACGCCGCTGACGCCGAGGTCGGACTCCGCGAAGTAGCTGCGCAGGACCTTGCGCGCCGCCGCGGTGAGCTGGAGCACGTCGTCCGTGGGCTCGATCCCGAGCTTGTCGACGAAGAGCTCCGCGATCTGGCCCTTCGTCTTGTGGATCGCCGGCGCGATGATGTGCGACGGCAGCTCGCCCGCGAGCTGGATGATCCACTCGCCGAGGTCGGTCTCGACCGGCTCGAAACCCTCGCCCTCCAGCGCGTGGTTCAGGCCGATCTCCTCCGTCGTCATGCTCTTGGCCTTGACGACCTTGCGCGCGCTGACCCTCGCGGCGATCGAGCCCACGATGCGGCAGGCCTCGGACGCGTCGCGCGCCCAGTGGAACTTCACGCCGGCGCGCTCGCCGTTGGCGACGAACTCCTCGAGGTAGCGGTCGAGATGGAAGAGCGCGTGTTCCTTGATCGCGCGGCCGCGCTCGCGCAGGTCCTCCCAGTCGTCGATGCCCTCGATCGAGGCGAGCCGGCGGCCGGCGAAGAGGTCGGTGGCGTGCCGCAGCGCGCCGCGCAGCGTGTCGTCGGCCAGCGCCTTCTTGGCGTCCTCCTCGAACGGCCGCGTCGAGTGGACGATGCTCACGCCTCGACCCCGCTCGCGAGCAGCTCGGCGAGATGCAGCGTGCGGATGCCCGAGCCCTGCCGCTGCAAACGCCCGCCGATCTGCATCAGGCAGGACACGTCGCCGGAGACGACGGCGTCGACCTCCTTGTCGCGCAGCTCCGCGAGCTTGTGGTCGAGGATCGCCACCGAGATGTCGGGGTGCTTGACCGAGAACGTCCCGCCGAAACCGCAGCAGGAGTCGGCCGCGTTCATCTCGACGAGCTCCGCGCCTTCCACCGCGTTGATCAGCCGGCGCGGTTCGTCGCGGATCCCGAGATCCCGCAGCCCGTGGCAGGCGTCGTGCCAGGTCACGCGTCCGTCGAAGCGCGCGCCGAGCTCCTCCACGCCGAGCTCGCGCACGAGGAACGAGCCGAGCTCGAAGGTCTTCGCGGCGACGCGCTCCGCGCGCGGAAGCCACGCGGCGTCGTCCCGGAACAGCTCCGGCAGGTGGTGCGCCATCGCGCCGCACGAGCCCGAGGGCATGACGATCGCGTCGGCGTCGGTCTCCTCGTAGATCTCGATGAAGCGCTCCGCGACCGCGCGCGCCTCGTCGCGGTAGCCGGTGTTGAACGCCGGTTGCGCGCAGCAGGTCTGGCGCTCGTCGAAGACCACCTCGCAGCCGGCTCGCCGCAGGACCTCGACGGTCGCCGTTCCGACCTCGGGCCAGAACTGGTCGACGAGGCACGTGACGAAGAGCGAGACGCGCATCAGAGCAGCGCGACGCCCTTCACGTAGCCCGCCCCGGCGTGGTCGCCGCCGAAGGCGCCGGGCACCGCGTCGAGACCGTCGTAGCGGTGGGTGACGAGGCTCGCGACGTCGATCGTCCCGTTCTCGATCAGCCTCAGCGCTCGCCGGTAGATCGTCGGCCGGCCGTCGGGATCGAAGCCTCCGGAAGCGCCGATCGGCGTGACGAGCGCCGGCTCCTTCCACTGCACCTGGTTCATGAGCTCGAGGCTCGCGCCGCCGTGGCCGATCCCGTACATGACGAGCGTCGCCTGCTTGCGGATCAGGTTCGGCAGCACCTCGAAGATCGGGCCGCTGCCGGTGGCCTCGACCAGGAGCTCGACCATGCGTCCGTCGGTGCGGTCGCGCACCGCCTGGACCAGGTCGCCGGCGCGTGGGTCGAGCGGTTCGGCGCCGAAGGAGGCCGCCAGCTCGCGCTTCCGCGCGTCGAGCTCGGTGAGCAGGATGGTACCGTCGAAACCGAGGACGTTGCGCAGCACCTGCACCCAGATCAGGCCGGCCGGCCCCGCGCCGCAGACGAGCGCCGTGCGGACGCCGTCGCCGATGCGGTAGCGCGCCTCGACGCGCGTCGCGAAGTCCGCGGCGTGCAGGATGCAGCCGACGGGTTCGGTCATCGCCGCCTGTGCGGGCTCGAGGTCCGACTCGAGCTTCACCGCGTTGAGCGCGGGCGTCGCGAGGTATTCCGCGAGCCCGCCCTGCAACCCGGTGATGCCGTGCTCGATGTAGAACTCGCACTGGTGCGAATGCCCGGTGGCGCAGTACTCGCAGCTCGCGTCGCGTCCCACGCTGACGCAGTTGATGCCCTGGTCGAGCACGACGCGGTCGCCGGGCTGCAGGTCGTCGACCGCGGCTCCGACCTCGCGCACGACGCCGGTGATCTCATGGCCGAGGATCTGCGGTTGGTCGGCGAGCGGGATGGACTCCCCCCGCTCGTCGAAGTTGAAGTTCATCTCGCCCGAGTAGATGTGGAAGTCGGTGCCGCACAGCCCGACGGCCGACGTCTCGAGCAGGACGTCCCGCGGTCCGGGCGTCGGTTCGGGCACGTCGCGGATCTCCATCCGCTCGACGTCGTGGAGAACGCTGGCGCGCATTTGCTACCTCACAGCGAAACCGATTGTTCCGCCCAGATCTGGAACTCGCGATGCTTGTGCTCCTCGGCCTTGGCGAGGATCTCTCCGGCGGCGACACGCCGGACGTGCTCGAAGACGCGCTCGCCGACGGACTCGATCGCCTCGGTGCCGTCGATGACCCCGCCGGCGGAGAGATCGAGGTCGCCCTGCATGCGCTCGAAGATCGGCGTGTTCGACGCGAGCTTGACGACCGGCGCGATCGCGTTGCCGATGGTCGTGCCGCGCCCCGTGGTGAACACGACGACGGTGGCGCCCGCGCCGACGAGGCCGGGCGTCGACTCCTGGTCGTAGCCGGGGCCCTGCATCAGGTGCAGCCCGCGCCGCTCGGGCCGCTCGGCGTAGCCGGTGCAACCCTCGACCCGCGTCGTGCCGGCCTTCGCCATCGCGCCGAGCGACTTGATCGCGATGTTGAGGAGCCCGCCGGCCTTGTTGCCCGGGCTCGGATTCTCGCCGAGCACCGAGCCGAACTTCGACGCGTACTCCTTGTACCAGTCGACGGTCGCGTAGACCTGGCGCCCGACCTCGGCGTTGCGCGCGCGGTTGGCGAAGACGTGCTCGGCGCCGCAGAACTCCGGAACCTCGGTGATCAAGACCGTCCCGCCCGAGCGCACGAGGAGGTCGGAGGCGTGGCCGAGGGACGGGTTTGCCGACAAGCCGGAGAAACCGTCCGAGCCGCCGCACTTCACGCCGAGGACGAGTTCGGAGACCGACACTTCCTCGCGCGTCGCCTCGTTCGCCGTTCCGAGCATCTCCTCGACCTTGGCGAGCCCCTTCTGGACCGCCGCCTGCGTCCCGCCGGACTCCTGGATGCCCATCCACTCGACCGGTTTGTCGAAGCCCATGCCGCCGTGCTCGCGCAGGTACTTGCCGACCAGCGTCAGGTTGGTCTTCTCGCAGCCGAGGTCGATGAAGATCACGCCGCCGACGTTGGGGTGGTCGGCGTAGTTCGCGAGCGTGCGGAGCATCACCTCGATGTTCGAGCCGTCCGAGCAGCCGCAGCCCTTGTTGTGGGGGAGGGCGACGACGCCGTCGACGTTGGGGTAGCGCTCGCGGTCGAAGAGCGTGAACTCCGCCAGCGTCGAGATCTGCGCCGCCTCGTGCGACGAGCACATGCTCGTCGGAATGATCAGGACGTGGTTGCGCGTGCCGACGCGGCCGTCCGCGCGTCGGAAGCCGCGGAACGTCGCGCGCTCTCCTTCGGGGAAGTAGTCCGGCGCGGGGTTCGCAAGGTCCTCCGGCAGGTCGCGCACGACCGGGACTTCGTCCGTCATGTTGTCGTGCGAGACCGGGTCGCCGGCCCGGATGCCCTTGGACGTGCCGATCGGCTGACCGTACTGGAGCACGAGCTCGCCCGCCGGGACGTTGCGCGTGGCGAAGCGATGGCCGGGCGTTACCTTGCCGCTGATCTCGAGCGGAGTCCCGTCGGGCATCGCGACGACGTTGCCGCGCGTGAGCGCGGACTTGACGACGGCGACGTTGTCCTTCGCGCTGACGGCGACGGCGCAGTCGCGGAAGGGGAGGGTGGCGGAGCCGGTGGGCATGCGACCCTATAGTAGCTCGAATGAGGGATCAGGTCGCCTACTGGGACCGCGTGGCGCGGAGCAAGACGTTCACGCACGAGCTGGACCGCGCTCTCTTCGAGGCGCAAGTCGCGCGCGCCGACTGGATCCTCGACCTGGGCTGCGGGTACGGCCGCCTGACGCGAGAGCTGGACGAGCTCGGCTACCGCAACGTCACCGGCGCGGACACGTCGGGCGAGATGATCCGCCGCGGGCTCGAGGAGGCGCCGTACCTCCATCTCGTCGAGATCCAGGGGCTGCCCCTGCCCTGGGAAGACGGTTCGTTCGAAGCGGTTCTGCTCTTCTCGCTCCTGACGTGCGTGCCGGACCGCGAGGATCAGCGAGCGTTGCTCGACGAGGTGCGCCGCGTCCTCCGGCCGGGGGGCGTCGTCTACGCGAGCGATCTCGGCCTCCAAACCGACGAGCGCAACGCGGCCCGCTACGACGAGGGCGAGAAGCGTTTCGGTGAGCGCGGCGTCTTCGAGCTTCCGGAGGGCGTCGTGGTCTGCCATCTGGACGAGGCGCGCATGGGCGAGCTGCGCGCGGGGTTCGACGAGGTGTCGTTCGTGGAACGCGAGGTCCTGACCATGAATGGCAACGCGGCACGAGCGTTTCAGTTTCTCGGCCGCAAACGGGTTTGATCAGCTCGCCAGGTCGCTCGTGTCCAAGCGGCCGTCCGCGCGTAGAGCGCGGAAGCGCTCCATCGTCTCGCGGATGCCCTCCTCGAGCGGCGTCTCGGGCAGATCGCGAACCGCCGTGTGGATCGCCTTGCCGTCGAGCTCCGGCGGAATCGGGAGCGGCGGGCCCTCGAAGCGGACGAGACCCTTGGCGTCGTCCTCGGCGAGCGCGTCGATCGTCGCGACGATGCGCTCGATCTCGACGGAGTCGCCGTGCAGGTTGAAGACGTGCGCGCCGTCCGGCGCGCGGGCGGCGCACTCCACGAACGCCGCCGCGGTGTCGGCGACGTAGTTGAAGTCCGTCGCGCCGCTGAACGGGATGGTGAAGGGCCGCCCGACCACCGCGGCCTTCATCGCGCGCGTCGGACCGCTCGTCAGCCCCTGGTCGCGGCCGACGCCGTAGACCGTCAGGGGACGCAGGCCGACGCTCGAGAGGCCGTCGTCCTGCCGGTAGATGCGTGCGTTGCCCTCGTTGGCGCGCTTGTAGACGCCGTAATGCGTCGCGGGCTCGCAGGCGGCCGCCTCGTCGGGCGCGGCGTCGTCCTCCGGCGGACCGTAGACGGCGGCGGAGCTGGCGTAGACGACGCGCTCGACGCCGGCGTTCTTCGAGGCTTCGAAGATGTTGACCGTGCCGACGACGTTGACGCGCGCGCCCAGGGAAGGATCCGCCTTGCAGAACGGGACCTGCAGTCCCGCGAGGTGGATGACGCGACGCGCCTCCGACTCGCGGATGGCGTCGGCAACCGCGCCGGCGTCGGTGATGTCGCCCCTCAGGAAGCGCACTCGGGCGAGCGCGTCTTCGTCCATCACCTGGCGGAGGCGGCGCTGGTCGTCGGAAAGGTCGAACACGACGGGGACGTCGCCGCGGTCGACGAGGGTCTTGACGACCCACGCGCCGATGCAGCCGAGGGCGCCGGTGACGAAGTAGGGCTCGCTCATGCCGGGCGGACCCTATCACGAATCGGGTTCAGTTCCCGCGGTCGTCCGGAGCCAGGTGCACGGTGAGCGTGTGGAACTCGCCCCGCCCGCGCCCGTGCTCCTCGTCGATCAGGTCGAGGAGCTCGCGGATCTTCCGGTTCACGCGCCGGCGTCCGGCCGGGCTCAGACGGACCGTCTTCTGGCCGAGGACGTGCCGGCGGTCGTCCCCGCCGCCCACTTCGCCGGCATCGAGCGCGGCGTCGTGCAGGCGGAGAGCGCGGCGGAGAATGCCGCCGCCGAGCTTCTTGAGCGATTGCAGCGTGGCGCCGCGGGGCTTCTCCGCCTCGACCCGGAGCTTCTTCGCCACCGCGCGGTACACCGCCTCGGAGCGCCGCGCCGTCGGCCGGCGCTCCTGCTCGACGACGAGGCCGACCTCCTGCAGCGCCCGGAGGTGGTAGTAGAGCGAGACCGGCTTGCGGCCGAGATGGGCCGCGAGCTCCTTGGCGGTGCAGGGCTCGATGGCGCCGAGCGCCTGGAGCACCTGCTGGCGGACCGGCGAGGCCAGCGCGCGGAGCTGCGCGCGGTCGCGCACTCGGTAGACGTCGGATCCGGTAGCTCGCTTCATTTTGGAAAGCGTGTTTTTTGAATTTATTCATCCTACCATCCCGTACCCTCCGCCGTAGGGCCGGCCATGAAGAACCTCGCCGCACTCGCCACCGTGCTTTTGGCCTCGCCCGCCGCCGCCGACGTTCAGCTCGAGGGCGATTCCGTCCGCGTTCCGATGGACCACTCGAGCCGCCACGTCCGGCTCGACGTCAAGGTGAACGGAAGCGGGCCTTACCGCTTCCTGCTCGACACCGGCGCGTCCGGGCACGGGCGCGTCGACCGCGCGCTCGCCGAAGAGCTCGGCCTGGCGAAGGTGGGGGAGGCGAAGGCCTCCGACGGGACGGGCCGCGAGGCCGGGACGATGGACCTGGTGGCGGTCGAGTCGCTAGCGATCGGCGGTGCGACGTTCACCGACCTGACGATGGGCTCGAGCGACTACTCGCGGATGCAGGCGCCGGGGCAGGAGCCCTACCGCGGGATCCTCGGATTCGATCTCTTCGAGGAGCTCCTGCTCACGATCGACTACCCGGGCAGCGCGATCGAGATGCGGCACGGGGCGCTGCTTCGCGAAGCCGCGCACGTCGCGTCCTTCGACCCCGAAGCGCGAATTCCCACGGTGGAGGTCGACTTCGGCGAGTATTCGGTGGACGCGCACCTCGACACCGGCTCGATGGGCTCGATCCTGCTTCCGGGTTCGCAGCAGGAGAGGGTCGAACTCGAGGGCGAGCCGCGCCTTCTCGGCAGCGCCCGCACGCGGGGCGGCGAGTTCGAGATCAAGGGCGCGAAGCTCAAGGGCGACGTGAGCATCGCCGGACACATGCTCGAGGCGCCGCAGGTGTCGTTCTCGGACGTTTTCCACCACGCCAACCTCGGGTACGACGTGCTGCGCGATTTCGCGCTCTCGTTCGACCAGAAGAACGGCCTTCTGCGCCTTTCCACCGCCACTTCGCAGCCGATGGACCCCGGCTTCCGCTGGCCGGTGATCGAGATGAGCATCAACGGCAAGGGCCCGTATCGGTTCGTCCTCGACACCGGTGCGGCGACGACGGTGCTCCACGCGGATCTCGTCGAGGAGCTCGGCCTTGCCTCGCTCGGGACGACGAATGCAGGCGATCCGTCGAATCCGATGGCCAACGAGGTGGACGTGCTCCTGCTCGACACGGTCTCGATCGGGGGCGCGAGCTTCGACGCGGTAGAGGCCGTCGGCTGGCGCGGCGACCCGCTCGTCCCCTTCGGCGAGATCCGCGGCGTCCTCGGGATCCCGACGTTTCGCCATTCGCTCCTGACCCTCGACTACGCCAGCAAGCGCGTCGAGGTGCGGTCGGGCTCGCTGCCCGAGGTCGACGGCGAGGAGGTTCTGCCGCTGACCATCACGCCGGAGGGCATCCTGACGCTTCCGATCGAAGTGGCCGGCCGGTCCTTCGAGGCTCACCTCGACAGCGGGAACTCGAGAGTCTTGTCTCTGCCGGCGAAGCACATGGAGACCATGCCCCTGGTCGAAGGCACGCGCCGGACCGGCCAGGGCCGCCGCGCGAGCGGGCCGGTGACCTTCACGTCGTTCCAGCTCGACGGCGACATCACGATCGGCTCGCTCGTCTTCGAGCAACCCGTGGTGAGCTTCGACGACAAGATGGCGGCCGCCAACGTCGGCTACGACCTTTTGAAGAACCTGGCGCTGACGATCGATCAGGCGAACGGCCGCGTCCGCCTGCGCTCCCCGGACGCGCCGGAGGGTGCGACGACCCACGTCATGGAGGCGTCCGCGCCCCGCCGCATGGGGATCCGCATGGGCGCCACCGGCGGCGGTGGCGGCATGCGCGTCGTGGGCGTCGACGCCGGCTCCGCCGCCGAGTCCGCGGGCGTGCAGGCGGGCGACGTCCTCGTCGAGGTGAACGGCGAGGCCGTGTCGCACGCGCTCATCATGGACGCGCTGACGGGTACCGATCCGATCGAGCTGACCGTCGTTCGGGGCGAGGAGCGGCTGACGATCGTCGTCTTCGGCGAATGACCGAGTAGGGCGCGGGGGCTACACGGATCTTTCGAAGAAAGAGCGCCACCGGCTTCGAACGACCCGGTCATCCCCGGGCGGGTGGGGGTTAGGGATGGGGAACGAGGCCGTAGATCCGCCCCGCGTTTCCGCCGAAGAGCTTCTCCCTCGCGGTATCTCCGAGCGCCTCCGCCCAGCGTGTGACGATGCGGGTCACCGCCGGGTAGTCCGCCGCCAACAGACACACCGGCCAGTCCGATCCGAAGAGCAGGCGCTCTTCGCCAAACGCCTCGAACACGGTGTCGAGATACGGCGTGAAGTCGTCCGGCCTCCACCGGGTCCAATCCGCCTCCGTGACCATTCCGGACACCTTGCAAGCGACGTTCGGTCGCTTCGCGAGCTCGCGCACCTGCGCCGCCCACGGCTCGCGGATGCCGTCCTTGATCAGCGGCTTGGCGAGATGGTCGAGCACGAACGGCTGCTCTGGGAACCGATCGACGAACCGGAGCGCCGCCGGAAGCTGACGCGGGTAGATCAGCACGTCGTACACCAAGCCGCGTTCCGCCAGCAACGCGACCCCGCGTCGGAAGTCCTCGCGCAGGAGGAACTCGTCGTCGGTCTCGTCCTGCACGACGTGCCGAATGCCGACGAGTTTGGGCTCGTCCGCGAAGAGGTCGAGTTGGTCGGCGGCCTCGTCCGCCCGGAGGTCGATCCACCCGACGATCCCGCGGATGAAGTCGTGCTCCCGCGCGAGATCGAGCAGCCATCGCGTTTCGTCGAGCGACTGCCGGGCCTGCACGGCAATGCACCCGTCGATCGCTTCCGCGGCCAGAAGCGGGCTCAGGTCGGTCGGCCCGAAGCTGCGGCGCAGCGTCTCCATCCCCGCGCCGATCCAGGCGTACTCCGCGGGGTCGTAGTTCCAGAAGTGCTGGTGGGCGTCGGTCCTCATGGGGGCCGACATGATAGAGTCCGCCGCCATGAAGCTCCGCTTGCTCACGTGTGCGGCCGCGCTGCTCGCCCTCTCGTTCGCCGGATGCGGATCCGAGAATCAGGCGGCCGAAGGCTCTTACCGCGTCGCCGTCATCCCGAAGGGCATGACGCACGAGTTCTGGAAGACCGTGCAGGCGGGGGCGCTCGCCGCCGGCGACGAGCTCGGCGTCGAGGTCGTCTGGGACGGCCCCGCGAAGGAAAGCGACCGCGCCGAGCAGATCAAGATCGTCGAGAAGTCCACCGGACGCGTCGACGGCATCGCGATCGCTCCGCTCGACGCGGAGGCGCTGGTCAAGCCGCTCAAGGCCGCGCACGAGCGCGACGTGCCTGTGTTGATCTTCGACTCCGGCATCCGTGGCTGGGAGGACTACGTAAGCTTCGTCGCCACCGACAACTTCGCGGGCGGCGAGATGGCGGCGGAGGAGCTGGCGCGACTGCTCGGCGGCGAGGGCGAGGTGCTCATGCTCCGCTACGCCGTCGGACACGAGAGCACGACCAAGCGCGAAGAGGGCTTCCTCAAGAAGATCGCGGAGTACCCGGACATCGAGGTCGTCTCGTCGGACCAATACGGCGGAGAGGAAAAGCAGGCCTGCAAGGAAGCCGCGGAACGCCTGATGGTCCGCCACACCGACGTCGCGGGCTGCTTCGCGCCCTGCGAGCCGGTGACGATCGGCCTGATGGAGGCGATCGACGGCGTCGGTCGATCGGGCGACATCAAGCTCGTCGGCTTCGACGCGAGCGAGGTGCTCGTCAACGGCCTCGACGAGGGCCGCATCGACGCGCTCATGCTCCAGGATCCCTACCGTATGGGGGAGCTCGCCGTGAAGGAGCTCGTCGCCCACCTCAACGGCGACGCGATCGACAAGCGCGTCGACACCGGCTGCACCGTCGTCACCAAGGCCAACATGCAGGAACCGGAGGTCCACCGGCTCCTGTACCCCGATCTCGACAGTGACCGGTAACGCCCACGAGGTCGCGCTCCGCATGGAGGGCGTCCGCAAGCGCTTCGGCGGCGTGGTGGCGCTCGACGGGGTGACGCTCGAGGTCGAGCGGGGCGAGGTGCACGCCCTCGTCGGCGAGAACGGCGCCGGCAAGAGCACGCTGATGAAGGTCTTGTCGGGAGCGCTGCGACCCGACGCCGGCGAGATGACGCTCGGCGGGGTTCCGTTCCGCCCGACGGGTCCCCTGGACGCGCGGCGCGCGGGCGTCGCGATGATCTACCAGGAGCTCAACCTCGCGCTCGATCTCACCGTCGAGCAGAACGTGATGCTCGGTCGCGAGGAGGCCTCGTTCGGCGTCGTCCGCACGCACGCGATGCGGCCGAAGGTGGAAGAAGCGCTCTCCGTTCTCGATCAGCCGGGGTTGCGGCCCGACACGCGCGTGGCCGAGCTCGCGCCCGGTACGCGTCAGCTCGTGGAGATCGCGCGGGCGCTCGTCGGCGACGCGCGCATTCTCGTCATGGACGAACCGACGAGCTCGCTCTCGTCCGAGGAGACCGAGGCCCTCTTCGCCGTGATCGAGCGTCTGCGCGCGCGGCGCGTCTCGATCGTCTACATCAGCCACTTCCTCGAGGAGATTCAGCGCATCGCCGACCGCTTCACCGTCCTGCGAGACGGCCGGACGGTCGGCACCGGCCGCGTCGGCGACACGAGCATCGAGGGCATCGTCGAGCTCATGGTCGGGCGCAAGCTCGACGAGGTGTTCCCCGCGATCGACAGTGAGCCCGGCGAGGTGTTGCTCGAGGTCGACCGGCTGGCCGGCGTCGCGCTGCCGCGCGATGCGACCTTCGCGCTGCGCCGCGGCGAGATCCTCGGCATCGCCGGCATCGTCGGCGCGGGCCGCACCGAGCTCCTGCGCGCGATCTTCGGGCTCGACGCGGTCAAGAGCGGCCGCGTCCGCGTCGCGGCGGCCGAGTCCCTTGCCCGCGCGACGCCGCACCGCCGGCTGGGGCAAGGGGTCGGCCTCGTGTCGGAGGACCGGAAGGAGGAGGGGCTGGCGCTCGAGCTCTCCATCACGAACAACCTGACGCTGTCGCGGCTCGAGCCCTACGCGCGCGGCGGCGTCCTCTCCGAAGCGCGGCGCCGCGACGCGGCGCGGCGTTGGGCGGGCGAGCTCGCGATCCGCTTCGACCATCCGGACCAGCCGGCGGGGACGCTCTCGGGCGGCAACCAGCAGAAGGTCGCGATCGCGCGCCTCCTGCACCACGACGTCGACGTGCTCCTGCTCGACGAGCCGACGCGCGGCATCGACGTCGGGAGCAAGGTGCAGGTCTACCGCCTGCTCGCCGACCTCGCGCGCGCCGGGAAGGCGATCCTGGTCGTGTCGAGCTACCTGCCCGAGCTCTTCGGCATCTGCCATCGCATCGCCGTGATGCACCGCGGCGTCCTGAGCGACGTGCGTCCGACCTCGGAGTGGACGGAGCACGAGCTGATGCACGTCGCCACGACGGGTGAGACCGCCGGTGTCTGAGCCGAGCGAGCGCACGCGCGCCCTGTGGGCGGAGTTCCGCGACGTCATCGGGCCGCTCGTCGGCCTCGCGGCGGTCATCGGGCTCTTCTCCGTGATCGGCACGGAGTACTACCTCGGCGGCGACAACCTCCGCTTGATCGCGAAGCACACCGTGATTGTCGGCCTCGGCGCGATCGGGATGACCTTCGTGATCGTGAGCGGAGGCATCGACCTCTCCGTCGGCTCCGTGATCGCGCTCGCCGCCGTGGTGACGGCGCTCGCGTTCAACGCGGGCGCGCCGCCGCTCGTCGCCCTCTTCTGCGGCGTCGCCGCCGGCGGCGGCTGCGGGCTCGTCAACGGGCTGCTCGTCGCGCGCCTGAACATCACGCCGTTCATCGCGACGCTCGGGATGCTCGGCGTGGCGCGCGGCTTCGCCAAGTACCTGGGCGACAACGCGACGGTGAACTCCGAGGAGTCGTGGCTGACCGAGCTCACGACGTCCAACCCGGAACCGTCGTGGCTTCTCGTCGGCCCGGGAATCTGGTTGATGTTCCTGCTCGGCGGGATGATGGGCTTCGCTCTGCGCCGCACGCGCCTCGGCGTGCACACCTACGCGATCGGGTCGAACGAGGCCACCGCCCAGCTCTGCGGGGTTCCGGTCGAGCGCGTCAAGCTCCTGGTCTACGTCATCTGCGGGCTCTTCGCCGGGCTGGCGGGCGTGATGTCCTTCAGCGATCTGAACGCCGGCGACCCGACGACGGCCAAGGGGGAAGAGCTCAACGTCATCGCCGCCGTCGTGATCGGCGGCGCGAGTCTCTCGGGCGGCACCGGCCGCGTCGCCTCGTCCCTGATCGGGGCCTTCCTGATGACGTTTCTGATCAACGGCTGCGAGGACCTCGAGCTGCGCAACTACACGCAGGACATGATCATCGGAGCGATCATCGTGGCGGCGGTGGCCCTGGATCAGCTCCGCCATCGACGTCGGGCGTGGACCTGAATGCGATCGTGGCCTAGGAGTACGCCGGACCCAGCCACATGAGGTTCCTCCAACTCACGAGCAAAGACCAGCGCCTCTGGCGCCCCGCCGTCGTCGGGACGATCGCGTACGCGGCGCTCTTCGCCGTCTACGTCCTCTGGACGATCAGCACGGCGGAGAGCGAGCACTTCTCCGAAGCCGTCCTGGGCCCGCGCCTCGCCGGTTTCTCGCTTCTCTGGATCCTGACCGCCGTCAACGGCGTCTGGCTCATCGCGCTGTGCCTCGACCTCGTTCCGGCCTGGCGGTCCGAGCCCGCCGTCCGCAAGGGCCAGATCGTTGGAGTGCTCGGCGCGATCGCCGTCCTGGCCCTGGTTCAGCTCACGGTCTTCAAGATCGGCGAATCCGCCGAGACCTGGCCCGGGGAGCCGGGCGCGGCGGGCGAAACCCTCCTGGAAAGCGAGAAGGACCGCTAGACTCAGGGCGTCGCTCCCACTCGATTCCACGAGAGGTGCTTCGATGCCCGAACTCGCTCTGCCCGTTCTTCTCCTCCTGTTCGCCGGACCGGC
>JANQEJ010000231.1 GCA_028278425.1 Planctomycetota bacterium
GCTCAGCTCCGCGCGGCTCCCCCCAACATCGGTTCGCGCTTCGCGCGCCGATCGACTTGTCACCATAAGTCCGGTGTCCACCGAATCGGGGGAGGGTCATCATCGCCCAATCGACCGGCAAGGCCTCCTCGGTGCGCACCTCGAGCGCCGCGCGGTAGGCCGCGATCGCCTCCTCCAACCGCGCAGCCTCCCCCGCTCGCTCGCCCAGGCTTTGGAGCGCGTTCCCGAGGTTGTTCTGCGTCCCCGCCCAATCGATCGGCAAGGTCTCCTTGGTGCGCACCTCGAGCGCCGCGCGGTAGGCCTCGACCGCCTTCTCCAGCTTCGCCGCCTCGCCCTCCCGCTCGCCCAACCTTTGGAGCGCGTTCCCGAGGCTGTTCTGCGTCATCGCCCACTCGCGCGGCAGAGCCTCCTTGGTCCGCAGCTCGAGCGCGGCGCGGAAGGCCGCAACCGCTTCCTCCAACCGCACCGTCTCCCCCTCCCGCTCGCCCAGGCTCTGGAGCGCCCGCCCAAGGTAGACCTGGGACGTTGCCCAGTCCCTCGGCTCCTTGTGCGGTGATGCCTGTTTGACGAAGAGGCGCGTCAGGCGTATCAGCAGCAAGAGGGGAGCCTCTTCGGCCGACCTTTGGCCGAGGTTCTCCAAGGGCTCGAAGACGCTCCGCCAGTGAGAGAGGAAGTCCACGACACCGCTCTCCCGCACCCAGTCGATCTGCGCGTCGAGGTGAGGAACGATCGACGTGAGGAGGGAACGGGCCGTTGGGTCGTCCAGGCTCTCCGAACCAAAGCGGCTGCGAAGAGCTTGGAACACCGCGTTGCGCTCGTCCGTGCCGTCCCGCTGGGCGCGTAGGAAGCTCGCAAGGACGCGGTGCAGGACGAAGGACCGGGCGAGCGGCCCTTCCTCGTGGGCAGAGGTCAGGAAGGAGCGTCCGACCAACTGCGCGCGGACGCCCTCAAAGGGCTCGACGTCGATGAGGTCGCGGAGCAACTCCTGTGGGATGGGATCAGGCGCACACCAGGCCAGGCGGCGAGCCGTGTCGCGGGATGGGCCGTCTAGACGGTCGTAGGAGAGCTCGAATATCTGCGCCGTGTTGCGCAGGTCCTTGTCGGGCACCTGCCCCCGTAGCGCGCCGACATAAACGTCAACGGCATCGGCGATTTCGCCGTTGGCCGCCTCAAGCAGCTCCGTCGGCGAGGCGCCACCCCCGGTGAGCATGCCGTTCAAGAGCTCCAGGGCGAGCGGTAGCCGGCCGGTCCACCTTGAGACTTGCTCCCATTCGGCGTCGTTCAGGGTGCCCCTTTCGAAGTTGTGGGTCAGGAGATCCAGCGCGGCTTCCTCGTCCAGGACATCGACGGACATCGTCTTGACCGAGCCGCCATACCCCAGCAACGAGCGCGAAGTGATCAGGCACGTCACTTCCCCCAGCGCGGGGCAGAAGGCATCCGGTGAAGGCGGCGACTTGTCGGGCGCCGCCTCGGGCAGGTTGTCGACGACATAGAGGACGTCCCCCTCGGCAGCACGAGCCACGAGACGGTCGCGCACGGCCTCGTACAGGTCGCGCTCAGGTAGCTCGTCAGCAAGTCCCCGTTGCGCCGGCGCAAGTATCGCGCGCAGGACGCTGCGCAGCTCACCCGATAGGCGCTCGGGCTCCGATGCGTCGACCCACAGCACGCCTCCCGGGTAGTCGGTCGGACCCAGGCGGCGAGCATACTCCACCGCGAGACGGGTCTTGCCGAACCCGCCACCTCCCTGGAGAGCGCCGGTCAGCGCGGCCACCTCGGCGCCGCCCTTGCGCTGGGTGGAGAGCATCTCGTGGAGCTGCCACATCTCATCCGCGCGGCCGACGAAGCCCTCGCGAAGCGAGGGGCGCAGCTTGTCGGTGTTGCAGGGGACGCCGCCCATCCGCCTGGGCGCCAGCGGGAGGATCCGTTCCTCGGAGAGTTGATTCCTCCTACTTTTAGAGACCCCCAGCTGTTCGAGGCGTTGCGCGAGGGTCGGTTCGTCCCCCTCGACGTTCGCGCGAACGAGCGCGGCGAGGCTTCCGACGTCCTCCACGGTCGGGAGGTTCAAGCGCGACACGGCGGGCGGGAGCCTCAACTTGTCCCCGGTTACGAAGTCACCGGGGGGCAGGGCAACGATCAAGTGGCCCAACGTCAGCGCGACGTCGACCGTGCCCCGCCGCCGCCGCGTCTCCTCCCAGGGCGAGATCGCGAGTCTCCACTCTCGCAGGCAGTACCAGCGCTGGAAGTACGTCTCGTCCGGGAAGACCACGACGACGCGCGATCCGAGCAGGGCATCGCTGATCCGACGGGGGAACTCCTCCAGCAGGTCGACGTTCGCCTGGTCGAAGAACGCGACCTCGTCGGTCAGCTCCGCGTGCAACGCGCGGGCGGACTCCTCGGACGAGCGGCGAGCGTAGGAAAGAAAAACAGGCTTGGCGTCGGCCAACAAAGAGATCTCCCGCCGCCAGCCTAACACGGCGCTCCCTGGATCCATCCTCGGCTCGCCCCGCCCGCGACCCTATCCTCTGACCCCGATGGCATCTCTCCGCGCGACTCTCTCGCCCGCGTTGCTCGAGCGCGGTGGGGTCATCCTGCTGCTCCTCGCCGCGCTGGTTCCGCGGGTGCGCGACGTCGCGGCGACTTTCGACCGCGAGATCGACGGCTTCCAAGGCTCCTGCTTCGCCGCGTTCTGCGTGAACTACGAGCGGCTCGGCGTCGGTCGCTTCGGCGGCTACCCGACGTTCAACATCGACGTGCCCGCGGACGCGGACGCGGAGCTCTACCTCTACGGCAACCATCCGCCGACGGTGCCGCTGCTCTGCTGGGCGACGCTCAAGCTCGTCGGGCCGGACGGGTGGAACGAGGCGTGGCGCGAGGACCGCGCGCCGGAGGGGGTCGAGCTTCCGCTGCGTCTGCCGTTCCTGCTCTTCCACCTCTTCGGGCTGTGGACGTTCTGGTGGGCGCTCAGGCAAGGGAGCGGCTCGCGCGTCGCGATGCTCGGCCTCGCGATCCTGGCGATGACGCCGGTCTCGGCGCTCTACGCGAAGCTCATCAACTACGAGAACCCGACGCTGGCGCTGGTCCTGCTCGGCTACGGGTTCCATGCGCGCTACCTGCGCGGCGGAGCGATGCGCGATCTGGTGCGGCTCGGGCTCTGCTTTGCGGGGGCGGCGGCGATCACCTTCTCCCCGCTCTTCTTCCTGCCGCCGCTCGTGCTGCAACTGTTGCTGCGCCGCAACGTCGCCGGCGCGGTGCGCCTCGCCCTGGTCGTCGGAGCCTGCGCGCTCGTGCCGATCGTCGTCCACGGCCTCTGGGTGCGCTCCGCGTTGCCCGCGGAGACCTCCGAGTCCGTCTGGTCGCGCGCCGCGCACCTGCTCGAGCCGCTCTTCGACGGCACGCAGCCCTTCGGCGAGTGGTGCCGGCGCCAGTGGGTCCGCCTCGAGTACTACCTCTCCGCGCCGATCTTCTACGCGGCGGTCGCGGGACTCGTCGTGCTCGCTTGGCGGCGCGTCCGGCGGCGCGGGAGCGGCGAGCAACCCGACGGGGAACGCATCGAGCTCGCCCCGCCGCTCCTCTTCGGCGGCTTCCTCCTCCTCTTCGCCTTCTACACGCACACCTTCGACGGCGAGGGCGTCCACGGCGGGCAGACGCTCTTCCTGCTCAACCTCGCCCCCGCCGCCGCGGCGCTCGCCGCGGTGTTCCTCGACGCGCTCGCGCCGCACCTCGCGAGACTGCGCGGCGGCATCGCGCCGCTCGTCGTCGCAACGAGCCTGGTCGGCATGCCGGGCATCGCGCGCACGAACGAGGTGCGCCACCTCTGGCGCGCGCCCGGGCCGCGCGACGACCCGAGCCTCACGACTGGCCCCGACCAGCCGCTGCCCGCCACGAGCGGCGCCGAGATCGCCGCGATCCTTCCCGCCGGCTCGATCGGCCTCTACCCGCGCCAGCTCGCCTTCAACAACGCGCCGTCCTTCTACGCGTGGCGCACGCTGCTTCCCGCGGACCGCGAAACGCTCGGGCAGACGATCGGCATCATCGGCGAGCTCGGTCTCGCGGACCTGCCGCGCTACCTGCTCCTCCCGCGCGAGCCCGACGAAGCGATGCGCGCGGACATCGAAGCGATCCGCGCCGACCTCGCCGCGCGCGTCGAGCCGGTGGCGGGCGACGACAAGTGGGAGCTCTGGCCGCTCCAGCTCTAGCTCAACCGCCGCGGAACAGCGGCAGGATCGTGTCCTTCAGCTTCTGGTAAAGCGCCGCCGTCGCGCGCACGTCGCGCAGGCAGTACTCGCCGATCTCCTCGATGCGCCCTTCGCGGTACACGCGCCCGATCTGGCTCCCGTCGATCGAGCCCTTGGGGCTATCGACGTCGAAGCGCCGGCACCAGTAGTCGAGGCTGTACCACTCGCGGCGCGCGCCCATGAAGCCGAGCACGTCCTGGAGGTCGCAGTGCGTCGAGACGTCGTAGCGGTTGGGGACCATCTGCACCGACGGCTTCAGGCCGAGCTGCGCCGAACGGATCATCAGCACCGGCCCGTCGTACCCGCGGCCGTTGTAAGAGACGAGCTGCGGCTTCTTGCGCGCGACGATCTCCCAGAACTTCTCGAGCAGGTCCTCCTCCGTGCCGCGGAAGACGTCGGAGTGCGGGACGCGCTCCCACTCGCGCTGCGCTTCGACGTCGCCCTCGAGCAGGATCAATCCGCGGTCCTGCTCGACGTTCCACATGCCGATCGCGATGACCTTGCCGAGGCCGGGGAAGAGCGCGGTGCGCTCCGGGACGGACTCGCGATCCTCCGCGTCGCGGGCGCGGTTCAGGAGATAGCCGCGGGTGATCTCGTCGACCTCCTCCCAGGGGAAGCCGGCCACCTCGATGTCGAACGCGATCGTGCTCATGGGTTCAGAAGTCGCCGTTTCGGATCTTCTCCGTGTCGATGTCGCGGTCCTTCCCCTCGCCGCCGGGGAGGCCGTCGGCGCCGAGGCTGGTCACGCGCGGGCGCGGGATCTCGTCGCCGGGCGGTTCGTAGAGGTAGCGGTTCCCCCACGGGTCGAGGAGCGCGTCCTCGCCGCCGTCGAGGAAGGCAAGACCGTGCTCGTCCTCCACGAGCAGCACGTCCAGGTCGGCGGGGTAGTTGCCCTGGTTCTCGATCGCGTACTGATCGAGCGCGTTCTCGATGATGAGGACGTCGGCCTTCGCCCGCATGGTCTCGGCGTCGAAGGTCTTCTGGATCACGCTGGGCATCACGAGAGTCGCGAGAAGCCCGATCCCGACGCACGCGCCGGGCAGCACCACCACCAACACGAGCAGAACCCACACCCAGACCGGCAGCCCGCGCGCGGGCTTCTCATCGTCGAACTCCGGCTCCGCCAACTGGGCATCTCCTCCGCGCTCAGCTTAGTCCGAGCGCCAGGCGAGCCCTAGGAGCCTGTCCGAGTATTCGCCGCACCCGCACGGCGCCCTCTCGAACGCAGCCCTGCGTCGCTCCTCCTCAGCGTATCGCAGTGGATACGCGGTCG
>JANQEJ010000282.1 GCA_028278425.1 Planctomycetota bacterium
TCCTTCGGCGGTCGCCCGCGTCTCTTCTCGCTCGGCTTCTTGCGCCAGATGCTGGAGAAGTTGAGTTGCCGCCCTCGCGTCACAGAAAGATTATGGGCAGTAATATGAGATGACGCAAGGAAAACCTCACAAGAATCAGGGGGGCGCGGGCTCGGAAGTGCCCTACGCTCTCACTCCAGAAGCGAAGCGGCCTACTTCAGTCGGTACAGGAAAACCGTCCTCGAGTCCGGCAAACGATCTAAAGCCCGGCCGTTGCGCCCCGCGCTGCAAGAACCGCCCAACGCGGCCGGGACCCCGTCACTTGCCTCCCGGCCAACCCGCGTCGTCAAAGCCTCTTCCTCTTCTCGCTCACAACGCCGCCCCTCGGAGCTACGGCAAGCCGATGCATTCCCCGTCAACGCCGCTGCAGGAAGCTTGCTGACGCAAAGTAGCCCTCCCTCGCACGCGCATGCAGCAGCTCCGCCTCAAGCGGAACCGCCGCTTCGAGCTCGCCGCCAGCCGCATGCCCTACGGCTTCCGCCAACCGCACCCCGACCTCCTGCGCCGACACCTCACCGACCGTGGCGATCTCCCCCTCCAGCTCGGTCGTCCCCAACTTGATCGACCCGTGGTGCAGGACCCGCCCACCGGTGCGCCTTTGCGCCGACCCCACGCCCTTTCGTGCGCCCCAGACCAGATCGATCGCGGTCGAGTGATGAAAGCACATCGGGCTCGCCGCTCTGTCCGACCTCACCTGCACGTCGCCCCGGACGCTCGCTTGCGACCCGAACTGCGCGAGCACGGCCGCGATCACCCCGTGGACCCGAACGTACGACTCCCGCACCTCCCCCGCGTACAACCCCACCCCGAGCGGCGCCGCGATCGAGAACGTCAGCTCGCGCGCGTGGTGGATCGCGCCGCCGCCCGTCAGCCGTCGCACGAGCGGCAGGTCTCCCGCCACCGCCGCCACCTCCGCGTACCGCTGGAAGTAGCCGAGGCTTACCGCCTCCGGCTCCCACGTGTACAGCCTCAGCGTCGGTCGCGGATCGGGCGAGCGCAGGAGCGCTTCGTCCAGCGCCATGTTGAACCCGGGGGGAGCGTCCCAGGTTCGGATCAGACGCCAGGGTTCCCCCGGCACGGAACGCTCCTACGAGTGCGCGCTCTCGGAGAGGAACGCCTCGTAGGCCGCGGCGTCCATCATCTCCGACGTGTCGAAGTTCTTGACCTTGAGCTGGAGCTTCACCATCCAACCCTCGGCCCACGGGTCCTTCGAGAGGACCTCCAGGTGCTCCTCGATGGCCGGGTTCACCTCGAGCACGGTGCCGGCGACCGGCGTGTTCAGATCGGCCACCGCCTTGACCGACTCGATCTCGCCGAAGGTCTCGCCGGCCTCGAGCGCGCGCCCGGGCTCCGGCAGGTCGCAGTAGACGAGGTCGCCCTCGTTGCCGCTGCAGAGCTCGTTCACGGCGAAGTCGGTGATCCCGATCAGGGCCGTGTCTCCGGTGGCCTTCACCCACTCGTGGGTCTTCGTGTAGTGGCGGTCGTCCGGGCGCATGTCTCTTCGGTCTCCTGAGTTATTTCCGCGTGCGTGAATAGAACGGAAGGTCTTGAACGCTGCACGGCTGGCGCTTGCCCTTGATGTCGAGCTCGAGCGCCTGGCCGGCCTGATCGAATCCGAGCCGCACGTAGGCGGTCCCGATGTTCGTGCCCACGGTGGGGGACTTGCCGCCGGAACAGACCTCGCCGACCCTTTCGTCGCCGGCGACGAGGACGTGGCCCTGGCGCGGCACGCGCGGGCCGGGCGTCGTGATGCCGACGAGGCGGCGGGTCGGGTTGGCGGCGAGGCGCTCGAGCGCGGCGCGCCCGATGAAGTCGCCCTTCTCCTCGGTGAGCTTGACCGCGAAGCCGAGCCCCGCCTCGAGCGGATGGTGCTCCGCGTCGATCTCGTGTCCGAAGAGCGACATGCCCGCCTCGAGGCGCAGCGTGTCGCGCGCGCCCAGGCCGATCGGCTTCAGCCCGTGCGGCTCGCCGGCGGCGAGGATCTCGTTCCACACGCAGGGGGCCTCCGCCGTCGGTACGTACACCTCGAAGCCCGGCTCGCCGGTGTAGCCGGTGCGGCTGATCCGCGTGTCGGGGAGGCCGCAGACCGTGCCGCGGTCGAAGCGGTAGTACTTGATCGACGCGAGGTCGCACCCCTCGACCAGCGGCTGGAGGATCTCGACGGACTTCTCGCCCTGGAGCGCGAGCATTCCGGTCGCGGCGGTCAGGTCGTCGACCTCGGCCGCGAAGCCCGCGGAGTGCTCGCGGATCCACGCCAGGTCCTCCTCCGTGTTCGAGGCGTTGACGACGAGATAGACCTCGTCCGGGTCGCGGTAGACCAACAGGTCGTCGATCGGGTACCCGTCCTCGCGGCAGAGGAGCGCGTAGCGGATCGCGCCCACCGGGATCTTCGCGCAGTGGTTGGTCGACACCCGGTCGACGAGCGCGACCGCGTCGGGACCGCTCACGCGGAAGCGCCCCATGTGCCCGAGGTCGAAGAGGCCGGCGGTGGTGCGCACCGTCCGCACCTCGTCGAGGATCGACGCGTACTGCACGGGCATGCTCCACCCTCCGAACTCGACCATGCGCGCGCCGAGCGCGACGTGGGTGTCGTGGAGGGAGGTCTGCTTCATCGGGGCCAAATGGAAACAGGGGGCGCAGGCGGCCGTGCAGGCCGTTTGCGCCCCCTGTTCGTTCGTTCAGGGATGCCGGACGCGGGTCCTTTTGCCTGAGAGTTTCGCGCGAGCCAACCGGCCCGGCTTGCCCCTTCGGCGCCCGGGAAGGCCCCGGAGCTCTCCCGCGCGTCCGCGGAGAGCCGGGGACTCTAATTAAAAGGGGAGCGGGGGGGAAGGGGCCCACGGCGCCTCCCGGGACTCAATGCGAATTCCTACCCCCCGTCTCCTGGGGCCAGGGGTACGGTTGGACGGAGCCCCCCTTCCCGCGTGTCCCACACCCTCCGTCTCCTCCTCTCGCTCGCCCTCACCGGCCCGACCGCGGCCGCCGTCGCGGGTGCCCAGGGCGAGGTCGACCCCTTCGCCGGCGGCCTGCGCTGGGCGCACGGGCCCGACTCCACCGAGACGTGGATGCCGCGCGACGTGGCGTTCGCCGCCGGGGGCGAGCTGGTCTGGGCCGCTCCGGCGGTCGGCACCCCGCACCTCGCCCTCTACGCCGCCGGCGCGATCTCGGATCCCGCCGCGCCCGTGTTGCGGGGACCCGACCTCCCCGGAGCGATCGGCGTCATCCCCGTCGCCGTCGGCGCGGATGCCGGCGAGCTCTTCGCGGCGACCCAGTTCCCCGACCCGAGCGCCTCCGAGCGCGTGACCGAGATCGTCCGCTACGACGCCTTCGCGGCCGGGCTGGGCGCGCCGTTCGGGCCGGTCTGGACCTACTCGCCCCCGCTCAAGACGAACGGGCCCGCGCTGCTGGCGGCCGACGCCGCCGGGGGCCTCGTGTACGCGCTGCGCGACGACGCGGCGGGGGCCGTGCGGATCGAATGGCTCGACCCGGCCGACGGCCAGCCTCTGGCGCAAACGACGGTCGCCGGTGGCGCCTTGAAGGCCTTCGCGGCCTCGGAGGGCGGAGCGCGCGTGGCGCTGACCGCGGGGCTCGAACTCTGGCTGGTCGACGCCGCGGGTCAGGCGCTGCACCACGAGACGCTCGCCGCGTCGACGTCCTGCCTGGCGCTCGCGGGCGACGGGCGAACGCTCCTCGTCGGCGGGTTCGGCGCCGCGCGCGTCCTGAGCGAAGAACCGGATGGGACCTTCGCGACGACGGCCACGTACGCCGCCGCTCCCAACGAGATCGCCGCGCGAGCGGCGGTCTCCTTCGACGCCCGCACCCGGGCGATCGGCTGGTGGGACTACACGAACACCGTCGACGTCCGCTTCGAGAGCTTCGACGGCGAGACCGGCGCGCTCCTGCACTCGCTGGAGCAGAAGGGCGCGCTCGGCGGGCTCCAGAACTTCACCCAGTCCGTCGAGGTCTCCGCCGACGGCGAGCGCGTGGCCCTCGGTCTGTGGGGCCTCGGCGGAGCCGACACCGAGCCGGACGTTCTGCTCTTCGAGCGCGGCACCGCGTCCCCGGTCCAGGCCTGGCACCTGCCCGGCAGCGTGCTCGCGATGGACCTCGACGCGAGCGCCACGCGGCTGGCGGTCGCGATGAAGGATTCGCACGCGAACCAGTTCGCGTCGACCGGCCGCGTGCGGCTCTACGACACCGGCGAGCGCGACCTGCAGGTCACGGCGGCGACGCAGGCCGGCGGCACGCTGGAGGCCGCGTTTCTCCTCGACGGAGCCACGCTGGCCGCCTTCGGCGTCGGGACGCCGGTCGTGGGACAGCCGGTCTTCGGCGTGGGGGGGCTCCTGATGCTCGAGCAGGGACAGCCGCTCGTCACGCTTCCCGCCACGCCCGACGCGAGCGGGCGGGCCGACCTCTCGGTGCCGGTGCCGGCGGGCCTCGTGGGCGCGAGCCTGGGCCTGCAGGCCGTGGGGTGGTCCGCGGGGAGCGCCCAGTTCTCCGCGTGCCTGGTCCGACCGGCGATCCTCTGAAGTTCGGGCCGGTTTTGGGCGATCGGCCCATCAAGTGGTTGCGGGGTCTCCGCCGATAGCGCCCCCGGAGCAGCGTCCCCGCTCCGAGCGTTCCCCTTTACCCCGCCCCACCCCCATTTCGGGACTCCCCACGTCCCGAGCGAGGCATCTCCGATGGCACTTGGGAAGAAGTTTCTCGCCTGGTCCGGTCTTCTCCTCTCCCTCCTCCTCTCCGCGTGCAGCAGCGGCAGCAGCGGGGGGGCCGGCAACGTCCTCCTGACCGTCAGCCAGGACCTCACCCTCGATCCCACCGGGATGACGACGGTGATCACCTTCCAGACGAACCTGCCGGCGGGCGTCACCGCCGGGAACTTCACCGCGGACGGCGGGCAGACGGCGCTCGCGGTCGTCGTCCTCGACGAGGTCGCGCGCGTGACCTGGGACCAGCGGGTCACCCCGTCGCACGAGGTGCAGACGGTCACGATCCCGGGCGTCGTCGACGGCTCGTTCCCCGTGACGACCACCGATCCGAACCCGCCGACGTTCGCGGTCACCGCGGCCACGCAGGTCGCGGGCCTGGGCGGCGACACGATCACGGTCCAGTTCAGCGGCGCGAACGTCATCAAGGCGATGGCGGACGCCATCGCGAACTGGTCGCTCGTCGTCAACGGCGTGTCGATGGACCTCACCGGCTCGACGTTCGATCTCGACGAGGGGACGCAGATCCTCGCGATCACGCTGGGCCCGGGCGCGAACCTGCACGCGACCTTCGACCTCGCCGCGCTGAACGTCGCGAGCGTCGCCGACGTCGCCCTGGCGGCGACGCCGCAGGCCGGGGCCGCGACCGGCGACACGGTCGCGCCGACGCACAGCCCGCCGGTCCAGAACCTGGTCGAGAGCGAATTCGGCTTCGTGGTCGACTTCACGTTCAGCGAGGCGATGGACCCGATCTTCGCCACGCAGCTCTCGAACTTCGACGCCGGCTTCCCGGTCTTCGCCTCGCAGGTCGAGCAGCTCCCCGGCACGCCGGAGACCCTGCGCGTGACCTTCAACAACCCGATCGTGCCCGGCTACGACACGATCACCTTCGGCGCCGAGCTCTTCGACGTTCACGGCAACCCGGTCGTCGATCCGGGCGGTCCGGTCGCCGTCACCGCCGGCTCGACGCCGGACAACGACTACGACGGCACCCCGGTGCTCGACACGGTCGAGGACGCCGGCGGCGACACGCTGACGGTGCTCCTGACCCAGGCGCTCGACCCCGACGTGGCCGAGGAGTTCGCCCGCTGGGACGTGCAGTCGCCCACCGGGACGTCGCTCGACCTCTCCGGGGCGACGTTCAGCTACGACCTCCTGTCGAAGACGATGACGATCACGCTCGCCGAGGACCTCGTCACCGGCGACAGCTTCCAGGTCGGACCGGGCGCCGGCCCGCTCTTCCCGGTGGACGTCGACGGGCAGGATTTCCTGGACGTCATCGCCGGCACCGTGACCGGCGACTCGACCGCGCCCTTCGCGATCCTGGTCGGCCAGAACCGCACCGTGGATCCGACCGGGCTCACCCTGGACATCGTGCTCTCCGAGGACATCGCGGGAACGGTCCCCGGCGACTGGACCGTGACCGGAGGCGCGACGGTCGACACCGCGACGCTGACCGGCAGCGACCGCGTGCGGCTCACGCTGACCGGCGGCTTCGCGATGCCGGGCGTGGACACGCTCTCCGTCGCCAACCTGACCGACCTCGCTGGCAACGCGATGCCGGCGCCACAGACCGGTCTTCCGATCGTCTCGACCGATCAGGACCCGCCGACGGCGGGTCTGTTCAGCGCCTTCGCCTTCGCGGGCGCCGACAACGACGAGATCCAGGTGACGTTCGACGACGACATGCTGGAGGCCGAGGTCGAGGACCCGCTGAGCTGGGTCGTCGAGATGCCCGTTGGGACGCCGCTCGACACGACCAACGCGAGCGTCGACTACAACCCCTTCACGCGGACCGCGGTCCTCACGTTCGACGGCGGCGACCAGGTGGACCTCAAGGTCCGCCAGAGCATTCAGCTCAGCCTCTCGAACATGCACGACCTCGGCGGCAACCTCGTCGACGGCACGCCGATCGCCGGCGTCGTCGACGGCGAGGGCGTCTACCCGACGCTCGAGGCCGTCTGGGTCGAGACGCTCGACCCGAGCCGGCTCCACGTCCAGTTCAGCGAGCCCTGCGACGAGCTCGACGACATCGCTGGATTCACGGCGTACGTCGTGCGCGACGACCTGGGCGCCGTCGTCGGCGGCCCCGCCGCGGTGACGATCGACCCCGACCGCGCCGGCGCGACGCTGTTCCTCGGCTTCGGCGCCACCGCGGGCTTCCACACGCTGGACGTCCGCGGGGTCACCGACCTCGCCGGGAACCAGATCTTCCCGGTCGACCTCTTCCCGATCGTCGCCGAGGACTTGAGCGAGCCCGCCCTGGATCCCGGCCTGTCGGTCGTCGCGTCCGTCTCCGGCGAGGAGAACGACGTGCTCACGATCGAGTTCGACCGGCCGATGTCGTCCTGGGGGATCGACGATCCGCTGAACTACGACCTGACCGCCGGCGGGCCCTCCGCCAACCTGTCGGACGCCGACTACGTGTTCGACGGCGACGCGACGGTCACGATCAACCTCGACGGTCCTTTCTCGCCCGACGTGCAGACCGGCGTGCTTCACGCCCTCTTGATCAGCGGCCTGCGCTCGGCGCAGGGCGTGGACATGACCGGGCCCTCCGGCGAGGCGGTCGTGTGCACCGGCGACAGCACCGCGGCGGCGCAGACCGCCCTGCGCACGCGGATCGACGCGGCCAACCCCGCGGACTCGATCCTGATCGAGTTCGACGAGGCCACGGACCCGGTCGCCGCCGAGACGGCGGCGAACTTCCTGAAGGGCGGCGTGGTGGCCGATTCGGCCACGCGCGTCGGCCACCGCACGGTGCGCGCGGTCTGGAGCGGCGGGGTGCTCCCCGGCGACTCGATCGACGTGACGATGACCGACCTCGCCGGGAACGTCGGCGTGACGAACCAGCTCGCCCAGGCGGCGACCACCGTCGGCCCCGTGCTGTTGAGCGTCGACGGCGTGATCCAGCCGGGCTTCGGCGGCGACGAGGTGCGCCTCGGTTTCAGCGTGCCGATCGAGCCCGGCAGCGCCGGAACGATTGCGAACTACGCCGTCGACCAGGGCGGGAACCCGGTCGACCTCACCGGCGCCGCGCTCCGCTACGTGAGCGCCACCAACACCGTCGCGATCCAGCTCGCCTCCGGGGTGGAGCTCGACCCGTTCCAGACGGTCCACGTCCTGGTGGACAACGTGACCAACCAGGACGGGATCGCGATCAGCCCCCAGGGCGACCTCACGGGCTCGGTGACCGGCGACACCACGCCGCCGGACTTCGCGGTCGCGTTCGTCAACTTCCGCGAGAGCGCGACGGCGCAGGTCGTCGACGTGCTCTTCACCGAGGACGTGGACCCGGCGTTCGCCGGAACGCCCGCCAACTTCACCGCGTCCGGCGGGCAGACGGTGACCGGGGCGACGCTCCTGGCTCCGGACATCCTGAGGCTCTCGCTGTCGGCTCCGCTTATCGACGGCGACACGATCGACACGGTCGGGATCGAGGACGCGGCGGGAGTCGCGGCCGGTGCGATCTCGATCGCGCCGGACTTCTAGACCCGTCCGCGAGCGCCGCTCTCCCGTGCCCCGGCGCCGGCCGCGCGCGCCCGGGGCACGGGTGTGCTCGCGGGGAGTGGGAACCTTTTTCCACCCGCGCCGAGGCCGGCGCAAAGCGGGCTAATTGCCTCCAGATCGGTGTTCGTAAGGGCCGACTATGCCCGTGGCACCGCCTTCGAGGCGGGGCCCTCCCCATTCGTATGAGCAGCACCCTGATCGTTCGAGACGCACTGCTCGTCGTCCATGGCGACCCCACGGTCCCCGAGGATCCCGAGAAGCATCTCGCGAGCCGCGTCAAAGAGGCGCGGAGCTTCGGCCGCCGGGTGGTCGAGGACTGTCTCTCCGTGCTCGCGCCGTCGGCGGGTGGAGACGACTGCGATCCCGAGGTGTTAGAGGCGGTGCTCATCCTCGCCCTGGCGCATCCGAAGCTCGCCGCGGACCACGCGCTGGAGCCCGTGGTCGTCGGGCGCCGGCTCGCGGCGAGCCTGGAGAAGAGCGGCGACACCGGCACGGCCCACCGGTCGCTTCTGGCGCTGGCCGAGTTCCTGCCCGGCAACCGCGCGATCGAGCGCGACCTCGCCGGCCTGATGCGCCGCGAGGGCATGGTGCAGGACCTGGTGGAGCGCTACCTCGACCGGGCGAAGCGTCTGCTCGACGAGGGCAAGAAGCAGGAGGCGATCCCCTGCCTGCGGGAGGTCCTCCAGCTCGACCGCTCGCGCAAGGACGTCGCGCGGATGATCCGCGACCTGCGCTTCGACGAGGTCGACGAGATCAAGAAGCGCAGGCGCCGGGTGCGCGTCGCCGTCCTGGTCGTCCTGCTCTCGCTCGGGGCGTCGCTGGTCGGCCTGCGCGAAGTCCAGGTGAGCCGCGACTACCGCAAGCTGCCGCCGGGCGAGGAGGGAGACCTGGTCTCGCTGCGCGCGCGCCTGTCGGCGTTGGAAGGCTTCGTCGATGAGTACCCGGTCTGGCACGGCTCGCTGGGCGTCCTCCAGGAGCGCTCCGCGCTGCGCGTGGAGATCGACCGGCTGAACGAGGAGACGCTCACCCGGCGGGAGATGAGCGCCGCGAAGACCCGGCGCCAGCAGAAGCAGGCCGACGGCGCGCGGGTCAAGGCGAGGAACCTGGCGGAGGCCCGCGACTTCGAGGGCGCCCTGGCCGAGTTCCGCCGCGCGCTCGAGCTCGCCGCCTACGACTGGGAGCACCGCGCTCGCACGGAGCGCGACATCGCCGCGATCGAAGAGTTCCTCGCGGAGGGTGGAAAGTGAAGTTCGTCCAGAAGTTCGTCGGCAAGAACAGGGTGAAGGCGGCTCGTCAGGAGCTCGCCAAGAACCCGTCGCCGATGAACTACGCGCAGCTCGCGCGCGAGTGCGCCACCGCCGGCATGGTCCGCGAGGCGCTGCGGGTCTGCGAGGAAGGACTGCAGTCCTACCCCGGCAGCAGCGAGCTCAAGCGCATGGTCCAGCGCGCGACGCGGATCGAGCGCGACGAGCGGCTGCGCGAGCTCAAGCGCGAGCTCGCCGAGGCGCCGCGCCCGGCGCTCTGGCGCGAGATGTGCGAGATCCTGCTGAAGACGGGCCAGATCGCGCGCGCCGAGCAGTACGCCGCCGACTGGTTCAAGCAGACCGAGGACGTCGAGGCGCGGCTGGCGTACTCGCACGCCTTGATCGAGCGCTACCTCACCGACCGCGGCCGGGAGACCGGCCGGCGCGCCTTCTCCGCGCTCGACGAGGTGATGAAGCACCTGCCGCGCGACCCGCGCGCGTGGAAGCTGCGCCTGAAGCTCTGCTCGAGCATCGGCGCCTGGCGCGAGGCGCGCCGCTGCGCCGCGCAGCTCCTCGGCCTGGAGCCCGGCGATCCCGCGCTCGAGGCGCGCTTCCGCTCGCTCGATTCGATGGCCGACGGCTCGCCCTCGATCGACGACGCCCTGCTCGCCGTCGAGCGCACCGGCCACCTGGCGAACGAGAAGGCCAACGCGGACGCGGGTGCCGGCTCGGCCGACGTGCGCCCGGCGCTGCGCCGCCTCGCCGCCGACCCCGGCGTGCACGCCGCCTTCTACGTGCGCGGCGGCACCGCGCTCGTGCAGGGCGCCAAGGGCGCGACCGCCGAGCGCGCCGCGCGCACCGTTCGCACGATCCTTCAGTCGAGCCGCACGGCCGCGCGCCGCCTCGGGCTCGGCCAGGTGGCGAAGATCCAGATCGAGGGCGGCTTCGGCACGCTCGCGGTCGCGCCCGGCGAGATGGACGCCGGAGCGCTCTGGTGCAAGGGCACGCTCTCGTACGAGAACGAGCGCGGTCTCATCGACATCGCGGGGCTCGACGCCCCGATGAGCGAGGTGCACGGATGATCGACGCCCTCGAGCCTCTGATCGAGCTTCCCGGCGTGCGGCTCGTCGTCCTCGTCACGCCGGACGGCGTTCCCATCGCGGTCCCGGGCCGGCATCCCGGCCTGGAGCCCGAAGAGGAGGAGCCGACCGCGGCCAAGGACGGAGCGCCGCCCGACCCGCTCGACGACCCCGAGGCGCTGTCCGCGCTCTCCATCGGCTGGTTGAACGAGATCATCATGGCGACCGGCCCGCTGTCGTGGGAGACGCCGCAGCGCGTGGTGCTGCGCGCCGCGCGCGGCACGCTCGTCCTCCGCCGAACGCACAACGCCTGGCTGCTCCTTCTCCTCGCGAGCGGCCTGCGTTCCGAAGACGTGATCCTCTCCATGGAAGGCACCGCCGCTCGCGTCGAGCGCCTGGTGCGCAGCATGGGAGAGAAATCGCGCGCGAAGAAGGGAAGCCAGGGATACGAGCCGTCTCCCGCACTTCCGACCCAACCTCCGACGGCGGCTCAAGACGAGGGGCTCACCACTTCTTCGCAACCCTCAACTGATCTTCCAACACCCCAAGGCTAGCCCTCATGGTCCAGATCAACTTTGCCCAGAAGACCGTCAACGCCAAGATTGTCTATTACGGTCCCGGGATGTCGGGCAAGACGACCAACCTCGAGGTCGTCCACCAGCGTGCGCCCGACAAGAACCACGGGGAGCTGACCAGCATCAGCACCGACGGGGACAGGACGCTCTTCTTCGACTACATGCCGCTCGACCTCGGCACCGTCGCGGGGATGCGTACCTGCTTCCAGATCTACACGGTGCCCGGCCAGGTCTACTACAACTCGACGCGCAAGCTCGTGCTGCAAGGCACGGACGGCGTCGTGTTCGTGGCGGACTCCTCGGCCGCGATGCTCGAGCAGAACCTCGAGTCGCTGCGGAACCTCGAGGAGAACCTGCAGGAGTACGGCAAGGGCCTGAGCACGATGCCGCACGTCATCCAGTACAACAAGCGCGACCTGCCGGACGCGATGCCGGTGCCCGAGCTGGACCGCCACCTGAACCCGCACGGCGCGCCCACCTTCGAGGCGGTGGCGAGCAACGGTCAGGGCGTGTTCCCGACGCTGAAGTCGCTCGCGGCCGCCGTGCTGAAGAACATCATGCAGGAGAGCAACATGGGCAAGGGCGCCCAGGCTCGCCCCGCGGCCGCCCAGGCCGCTCCGGCGGAGCAGCCCGGCCAGGTCGCCGCTCCGCAGCCCGCGCAACCGCAGCCGGCGGCTCCGGTTCAGCAGCCGGTGCAGCAGCAGCCCGCCCAGCAGCAGCCGATGCCGATCGCGGCGCAGGCCCAGCCGCAGGCTCCGGCGCAACAGCCCGGCCAGTTCGCGCAGCCGGCAGCCGCGCCGGCCGCGACGCAGGCGCCCCCGCAGCAGCAGGCGACGCCCGCCGCCGTCATGAAGCCCCAGCCGACCCAGGCGAAGCCGAAGGCCTCGCCCGCCGGTCGTGCCCATTCGGTTCCCGCGACCAAGGGTCGCGAGAAGTCCGAGCTCGCCGTCCCGCGCTCGCGCCGGAACGGTCTCCTCACCTTTGGTTTTGTCGTCCTCGCTGCCGGCGTCGGCGCCGTCCTGGCCTGGACCATCCTCAAGGTCCTCTAACCGACGAGGCCGATCCCCATGACTAGCGACGAAGCACTCCGCACCAACCGCCTGGTGTTCTACGCCGACGACGTCGAGAAGTTCGACGCCGAGCTGGACACCTTCCTCGAGCTCTCCAAGGCGCGCTGCGCCCTGCTCGTGGACCGCGAAGGCCACCTGGTCACCCGCCGCGGCGAGCCGGTCAAGACGTCCCTCGAGTCGATCGCCGCCCTGATCGCGGGCTCGTTCGCCGCCACCCAGGAGATGGCGCGCCTGCTCGGGGAGACCGAGTTCTCGATCCTCTTCCACCAGGGCCAGCGGGACTCGATCCAGCTCCAGCTCGTGGGAGAACGGACCCTGCTCGCGATCCTGTTCGACGGGCGGACCAACCTGGGCCTCGTGCGCTTCTATGCGCAGGAAACCGCCAAGCGGATCCACGGGCTCCTGAGCGCCATCAGCCAGG
The DNA here is from genome assembly GCA_028278425.1 of Planctomycetota bacterium. Lineage (GTDB taxonomy): Bacteria > Planctomycetota > UBA1135 > UBA1135 > JANQEJ01. The sequence goes on from JANQEJ010000282.1 coordinate 12,642, forward strand.
AAAACCGCCAGGCGAACCTGTCCGAGGAGTTCGGGACGAGCGCCGAGGACGCGCTGGACGAGCTCTTCTAGCCGGCCGGACCCCCGGGACGGCCTTCGGCCGACCCGGAGGGTCTTGCACGCCGACCCGGGCTCCAGTACGCTCTTCCGCCCTTTTCCTCGAAGAAGCGGAGCAGCGACAGATGGCACGGGTTTGCGAGATCTGCGGCAAGAGAACCAAGGCGGGCGCCTCGATCGCCCGCCGCGGCCTGCCCAAGAAGAAGGGCGGCGTGGGCCTGCGCACGACCGGCCACACCAAGCGCACCTTCCAGCCCAACATCCAGCGCGTGCGGGCCCTCGTGAAGGGCGAGGTCAAGCGGATCAGCGTCTGCACCAACTGCATCAAGAGCGGGCGCGTCGTCAAGCCGACGAAGGCGAAGACCGCCGACGCGCCGACAGGCTGACGCCCGGCGCGACCTCCTCGACCAGGTCGAGGACGATGCGCGCGGTCTCCTCGGCGGCTTCGTTCTGCGGGCAATGGGCGACGCCCGCGAGCGCGTGGTAGCGCGCGTCGGGTAGCGCCGCCACCATCGCGTCGAGCTCCGCGCGGCCGATCACGCGGTCGAGGTTTCCCCGCACGACCGCGACCGGCGTGGACACCTCGTCGATGCGGCTCGTCAGCTCGTTGATCTCGGCGACCTTTCCACGCAGGACCCACATCACCTCGCGCGCGATGCGCTCGACGTCGAGGAAGGCCCCCGGCCGCCCGAGCGATTGCACGACCGACTCCCACCAGTCGCGCGACGGGCGGACTCCCGGCGCGAGCATCGTGCGGAATGCGGCGCGCGCGATCATCTCGACGGCGACGCGGCGACGGCGGTCGGGAAGACGGCGAACGAGGCCTTCGACCCAACGGTAGGTCGGCACGCGCAGGAGCCGCACGAAGATCGGCGTGCGGGTGTCCGGCGTCGCGGGCGAGAGCAGGATCGTTCCGTCGACGCGTCCGGCCGCGAGCTGGGTCGCGCCGAGACAAACCGCGCCGCCGAGAGAATTTCCCAGCAGGAAGAGCGGCGCGCCGTCGGCCGCGTCGATCGCGATCCGGCGCGCGAGCTCGACCGCGTGGATGCTGTAGTGCGAGGCGAACTCCGCGTCGAGCGGCGAGGCGCCGAAGCCCGGAAGATCGAAGCGACACACCCGCCCGCCGCGAGCCCGGACGATCGCTCTAACTTCCTTCCAGGTATGGAGGTTATCGCCGAAGCCGTGCACGCAGACGAGCGTCCACGGGCCGTCTCGATCCGTCTCGATCCGCACGCGGACGTGCAACGTCTCCGCGGTTCCGAAGCGCGGGATCGGAACGGTCGTGAAGCGCTCGAGCGACGGCGGTTGGGCTTGCAACTTGACCGAATTGTCCCAAAAACGTCCCAAAAGTTTCCGACTTGGTTGGAAAGCCATCGAGGAAGCCAGCCGATGGAGCCCTTGATGTCGTGGTGGAGCAACCCACCGGTGCTTCATTCCTGACAACCAAGGAGAATTCTCTAGATGGCTAAGAGAAAAGCCGCGAAACGCAAGACGAAACGTAAGGCCGCGAAGCGGAAACCCGCCAAGCGGAAGGCCGCGAAGCGCAAGGTCACCAAGCGCAAGACCAAGCGCAAGGCCAAGAAGGCCACGAAGAAGAAGGCCAAGAAGCGCAAGGCCACCAAGCGCAAGACCAAGCGCAAGGCCACCAAGCGCCGCAAGAAGGCCTAGGCCGCGGTCAACTCTCGTGAACAAAAGCCAACTGATCGCCCACGTCGGTGAGTCGCTCCACACCTCGCGGTCCGGAGCGGCGCGCATCGTGGACGCGGTGTTGGCTGGAATCCAGAGAGGCCTGCGGGACGACCGTTCCGTCACGATCACCGGCTTCGGGACCTTCGAGGTCAAGGAGCGCAAGGCTCGCGTCGGCCGCAATCCCCACACGGGAGAACCCATCGAGATCGCCCCGGGGCGACGGGTGGGCTTCCGCGTCGGTAAGGCGTTGAAGCAGTCCGTGTGATCCGGAGCGGCTAACCGCCCCCGGGCCTGGAATTCGAACACGGCCGGCTTCCCTTCGGGGGGGCCGGCCTTCTGCGTTGGGGCTTGCCGCTAGCCGCGCGCCCGCTCTTCGAGCGCCGCGATCTCCCGCGCGATCGTCTCGTCGTCGAGCTTGGCGAAGAGCCCCTCGACCTCGCCCAGCGGCGTGCCGGCGGTGAGGATCCGCCACGCCCCGGGACGCGGGACGTCCGGCCATCCGCGCGCGCCGACCTCGTCGGTGTGCCCGAGCATGCTCCAGAGCCGCTGCGCCTTCCCCGGCAGGAAGGGCGTCATCCAGCGCGCCACGTAGCCGATCCACTCGCAGGCGGTGTTCAGGACGCTCGCCGCGCGCTCCGGATCCGTCTTTCGCAGCGCCCACGGGGCCTGGCGGTCCACGAAGACGTTGGCCACCGCCGCGTTGGCGAGGAGCTCCTCGGACGCCCGCCGGAAGCGGTAGGCGAGCACCGAGTCCGCCGGGTCGGCGATCGGACCGCACTCGCTCAGGATCTCGCGGTCGAGCTCCTCCACGTGGTCGGCGGCGATGGCGGGGATCCGCCCGTCGAAGTTCTTGGCGATGAACCGGAGCACGCGCGTCGCCAGGTTCCCGATCGTGTCGGCCAGGTTGTTGACCGTCCGCTGGAACTCCTCCCAGCGCCACTCCGAGTCCGCCGTCTCCGGCATGCTCGCGATCAGGTAGAAGCGCGCGGCCTCCGGGTCGTAGCTCGCGAAGAACTCGTCGAGCGGGATCGTCCAGTTCTCCGACGTGTTGAACTTCCGGCCCTGGAGGTTGTAGAACTCGTTCGCCGGCACGTTCCACGGCAGGACGTAGCCCTGCTTCGTCCCGAAGAGCATCGACGGGAAGATCACGCAGTGGAACGGGATGTTGTCCTTGCCGATGAAGTGCACGAGGCGCGTGTCCTCCGAGCGCCAGTACTCCTTCCAGAGCTCGGGCTCGCCGCGGGCCTCGGCCCACTCGCGGGTGAAGCTGACGTAGCCGATGGGCGCGTCGAACCAGACGTAGAGCACCTTGCCCACCTCGTCGCCCGCGATCTCCTCCGGCACGGGCACGCCCCACTTCATGTCGCGCGTGATCGGGCGCGGCTGGAGGTCCTTGAGCTGCCCCTCGACGAAGGCCTTGACGTTCGGCTTCCAGTCCCCGGCGGCGAACCAGGCGCCGACGTGTTCGTCCCGCAGCTTCGGCAGGTCGAGGTACCAGTGGGTGGTGGACCGCGTCTCCGGCTTGGTGCCGCAGACGCGGCAGCGGGGCTCGATCAGGCGCAGCGCATCCAGCCAGGTCCCGCACTTCGGGCACTCGTCGCCCCGCGCCTTCTCGTACCCGCACACGTAGCACGTCCCCAGGACGAAGCGGTCGGCGAGGAAGCGCTCGCAGCTCGGGCAGAAGAGCTGCTCCTCGGCCTTCTTGAGGAGGTAGCCGCCCTCGTCGAGGCGGCGGAAGAACTCCCTGGAGAGCTCCGCGTGGTGCGGGCAGACGCTCGTCCCCGAGAAGACGTCGAACTCGATCCCGAGGCGATCGAAGAGCGAGCGGATCTCCGCCCGCCAGTGCGCCACGTACTCCGGCGGCTCCTGCCCGGCCCGCTCCGCGCCGATCGTGATCGAGGTGCCGTGCTCGTCGGTGCCGCAGATGAAGGCGACGTCCTCGCCCTTCAGGCGCAGCGTGCGCACGTAGAGGTCCGCCGGCAGATAGGCGCCCACCACGTGCCCGAAGTGGATCGGGCCGTTGGCGTAGGGCAGCGCGCTCGTGACGAGGTATCGGGCCATGGCGAGCAGCGTACTTCCGGCGCTCCCGCCCTGCATCTACGCTATCCCCGTGGCTTCCGCGACGGCGACGAACGCGACCGACGAGGCTCCGCTCGAGCGCGGCGGTCCGGCGGAGCTACCGCCGGAGCTGCGCCAGGACTGGCCGGCGCCGTGGCAGCCGCTCTGGGGACCCAAGCGGGGGCCGTGGCGCGAGGTGCTCTCGCTCGCCGCGCGCGCCCTGATCGCCGTCGCCTCGCGGCTGCCGGACGCGTTGCTGCGCCCCGCCTTCGGCGGGATGGCGCGCATCTCCTATCTCGTCCTGCGCCGCCGCTCGCGGACGGCGCGGGACTTCCTTCGCCAGGCCCTCGGGCCGGAGGCCGACCTGGACGCCGCCGTGCTCCAGGCGTGGCGCCACTTCTTCCGAGTCGTCGTCGACACCGAGCGCCTGCCGCGCCGCGTGCCCCTGGAGCGGATCCGCGACCACTTCGAGGTGGTCTGGCACGAGGGCGCGCGCCGGGTCGCTGAATCCGGCCGGGGCTGCGTGCTCGTCACCGCGCACATCGGCAACTGGGAGGCCGGGTCGGCGATCGCCCCGTGGATCGGCTTCGATCCGTTCTACGCGATCGCCAAGCCGATCCGGAACCGCCCGTTCTCCAAGGTGCTCCAGCGCGTGCGCGAGCAGCGCGGCATCCGTCTGCTCCCGCGGCGGGGCGCGATGCGGGACGCGCCGCGGGTGATCCAGGCCGGCGGCTCCGTCGGCATGCTGCTCGACCAGCGGACGCGCCAGAAGCCGGTGATCGCTCCCTTCTTCGGCCGTCCCGCGCGCTGCGATCGGAGCGCGAGCGTTCTCTTGCGCCGGATCGGAGCACCCGTGCTCCTGGTCGCCTGCTACATGACCGAGAAGCCGCTGCACTACCGGGTCGAGTTCGTGGACTGCCTCCTGCCGGAGGAGTTCGCCGGAGCTCGGCCGGAGGAGGTCGCCGCGCGGATCAACGGCGTGTACGAGAAGATGATCCTCAAGCACCCCGAGCAGTACTTCTGGCTGCACGACCGCTACCGCGACACTCCCGAGGAGATGCCGGAGGAATCGCCGGAGGGCGCGTGACCGCCGGGCTCTGACACCATGGGGGAGTGGCTCCTGCCCGCGGTGCTCGTCCTGGTCCTCGACCAGGCGAGCAAAGGGCTTGCGCTGAGCAGGTGGAGCGAGAGACCGGACGCGCCGGCGCGCCGGGGGCCGCGCTTGCGCGCGGTCCTCAACACGCGCTTCGCCCGCGGCTTCCTCGGCGACCGCCGCGTGCTGCTCGGCCTCTGGGCCATCGCGACCGTGGGCACGATCCTGCTCCTGCACGGGTTCGATCCCGCCCCGCGCCGGCCGGTGCGCGCGGGGCTCGGCGCGGCGCTCGGCGGCGCGACGGGCAACCTGCTCGACGTGCTCCGGCGCGGCGTCGTCGTCGACTTCGTCGACCTGCGGGTCTGGCCGGTCTTCAACCTGGCGGACGTGGCCATCGTGGCCGGAGTCGTCGTCGCCCTCCTGAGCATCTGGTAACCTCGCCCTTTCGCGCGCGTCGCACGCGGAGGTTGACCTTGCGCCCCGTCCTCTTCGCCTGGCACGGCTTTCGGATCCACAGCTATCCGGCCATGCTCTACCTGGGCATCGTGCTGGGGATCGCGGCGGGCAACCTCGCGGCCAACGCGGCCGGGCTGCCGTCGCTGCGCGTGTACCTCGCGATGCTGCTCCTGACCATCCCCGGCCTCGTCGGGGCGCGGCTCCTGTTCGTCGCGACGGAGTGGCGCGTCTACCGGCGCGAGCCCGGCCGCATCTGGCGGCGGTCGGAGGGCGGGGCCTCGATGCTCGGCGGGTTGCCGCTGATGCTGGCCGTCTCCGTTCCGCTGCTGCGCGTGCTCGGCGTCCCGTTCGCGGCCTTCTGGGACGTCGCGATGTTCACGCTCTTGATCGGGATGATGTTCGCGCGCGTCGGCTGCCTCCTGAACGGCTGCTGCGCCGGGAGGCCGAGCGAAAGCTGGCTGGCCCTGCGCCTGCCCGACCACCGGGGCGTCTGGCGGCGGCGCGTCCCCACGCAGCTCCTGGAGGCCGGGCTGACGGTCGTGCTGCTGATCGGCGCGATCGCGCTCTGGTCGCGGAGCCCGTTCCCTGGCGCCGTGCTCCTCGCCACGGTGGCGTGCTACTCCTTCGGCCGCGTGCTGCTCGAGCCGCTGCGCGACGCGCAGGACTGGCTGGGATCCCTCAGCGTCCACCGGGCCTTCGCGGCGACGCTGGGCGTCCTTTCCCTCTTGACCTTCCTCGGGGGCTGGCTGAGCGCCGGATAAGAATCGCCGGAAAGCGCGGCACGAACGCGTCGGGGTCCGGATGTAACCCGCGAGAAAGGACCCCGCGTCATGTTCGATTGGTTCGTGCTGCTCACGCCGCTCTTGTTCCTGCCCATCTTCCTGCTCTTCGTCTTCGTCGGCTGCCAGGTCATCACGGGCGTCGACGAGTACGAGCCGGCGCCGGAGATGCCGCCGCCCGCGCCCCGGCTCACGTTCGTCATCGAGGCGGGCATGCTCGACGCGAACGTCGAGAAGATCCGGTGGGGGTTCCCCGAGATCGCGCAGACCCTGGAGTATCCCCCCGGCGGCGGGCTCCCGGCCAACTTCGACACGGGGCCGTTCGAGCGCGGCTGGGCCGGCTCAGCGCCGCTCCTGAACACGGAGGATCCCGTGGACCACGGGCTCATCGGCGAGCCCGACGACGGAGTCGTCATCTTCACCTGCCGGGGCTGGCGCCCCGGCGACCCCGACGACGAGCCTTCGCTCCAGGACACGTTCCAGAAAGGGCCGGGGGACATCGGCTTCCCGGAGTTCCGCCTGTCTCCGACGGGCTTCACGCTCAGTTGATGCCGGGATAGGGAGGATTCGAGATGGCGAACAGCTTGACGGGCGATTTCGACGCGGTCGCTCAGGTGAAGGTGAGGATCGTGGACGGCATCCTGGCCAACCTTCATCGCAAGGGGCCGGACGAGGACGACGACTCGCCGGGTCTGCTCCACAGCTTCGCGATGACCGTCGGCACGCTGTCGCTCTCCACCGAGACGCTGCACGTGCTCGCCTGGGCCGGCTCCTACCAGCCCTCGAACGGCCTGGTCCCGATCGAGACGAGCCTCCAGTACTCGCCCGCCGGAGTGGGGCTGGCGTACACGGCGGCGACGAAGGAGCTGGAGCGAGCGGAGCTCGACTCGGGTCCACTGGTGTCGCTCGTCCGGGGGACGGCCAAGGCCCAGGTCTCCACGCCCACCGTCACGCTGCGCCCGAACGCCACGTCGGAGGTGACGGCCACGTTTCGGGTGCGGGTGCTCTTCTTCCCGCAGCCCGGCTCGAAGCCGCTCGGCGCGCCGATCCACGGCGAGGTGCGGGCGACGTTCGACGTCGACCTGCAGGAGGGACCGGGCGGGAAGACGCTGCTCGACGTCACGCCCAGCACGGACGACGGCGAGATCCAGTTCGTGCCCGCTCCGGGCACCGTCAGCGCCGCGGAAGCCGAAGCGATCGCCGTCCAGATCCGGCTCGCCCTGCGGAACCGCTTCGAGCCGACGACCCTGGAGCTGGACGAGAGCTTCCCGTTCGCCGGCTTCAAGGCGCTCGGCACCGGAGACACCCAGGCGATCGCGCTGCCCGTCGTGTTCTCGGGCTCGGCGCCGGCCGCGGGGCTCTCCGGCGTCGGCGAGGAGTTCCTGAAGTTCAACGACCACTTCGGCGCCGCGATCAGCCGCGAGCTCCTGGACACCCGCTTGCAGCCGATGCTCGACGGCGTGAAGGACACGAGCTTCCAGCTCACGATCAGCTCGCTCGGCATCACCTGGGCCACCTACAACGTCTCCGTGTCCAGCGCGACGCTCGCTTGGCTGAACGGCGAGCTCGAGCTGACCGTCCAGGGGAGCGCGGTGACGGGTGCGTACTTCTTCCCCAACTACAACTTCACGGTGAAGCAGAAGCTCACCCTCGACTTCAACGCGGAGTTCCAGAGCGTGAAGCTCGTCGCCGTCGGCGATCCGGTGATCACCGGCCTGCCGGGCTTCGCCATGGGCACGGCGAAGGCCGAGATCAAAGCGTCGCGCGACCAGGCGATCGCGGACGCCCAGCCGCAGATCCAGCAGGCGCTCATGGGCGAGGTCTCCATCCAGGCTGCGATGCAGGCGATCGGCGGCGCGCCGCAAACGGAGCTCACCGCCGTCGAGATCGAGCCCCGCGGCGTCATCCTGCGCGGGCAGGTGAAGCAACGCGTTCCCTCCGAGGCGATCGTGAGCTTCGAGGAGAACCCCGACGGCAGCGGGTTCACGGCGCTCGAGAGCTGGATCCCCGGCGGCTGGATCGAGCGGTTCATCTGGACGTGGCGGGAAGGCGGTTTCTCGACCCCCTGGGGGGCGTCGGTGGAGCTCTACTCCGACACGCACAGCTTCCTCCTGCCCGAGCCCGCGAGCCAGCCGCCGATGTCCGGCGTCTGCCTCCAGGTGGAGGGCACGCAGCTCCGGTCGACGGGAACCCCGGTGCCCACCATCGGCGGCGAGGCCTGCTCGGTCAGCGTGCCGAGCTGGATGGTCGCGACGATGCCCCCGGAGTGGGATCTCTTCCTTCCGATCTGGGAGCACGAGCTCGGTCCCGAGGAGGTGGTGGCCGAGGGCATCCACGCCCACGTCAACGGGCTCGCGCACTCGAGCTCGCGGACGACGCTCGGCGCCAACAGCGTCGTTCACTTTCCCGGCGAGTCGTGGGCGCGGTCGCGCGAGGTCATGGGCCGGGCCGTGGAGCCGGCCTCGCGCCTCAAGGTCCCGCTCGCGATCTTCCTGGTCCTGCCCCCCGGCGCGCTCGCGGAGCGGCGCTCCGTGCTCGAGCGGAAGCTCGGCGAGCTCAACCTCGACCCGGGCGCCTGGGTGGCGATCACCGAGGACTACGAGGGCCGCTGGGCCAAGGCCTTCGCCGCGGAGAAGACGCCGTCGACGTACCTCTTGAACGCTCGGGGCGAGCTCGCCTGGAAGCACTTCGGGGTGCCCGACGCCGCGGACTTCCGGGAGGCCGAGCGCCATCTCATCTCCGGGCGGCCCTTGCGCTACCGCCAGGTGCGCCTGGCCGTGGAGCCCGGCGGCCGCGCTCCCGACTTCCTGTTCCCGTATGCCGAGGGGCGCCCGATGCCGCTGCGCCGGTTCCGCGGGCGGCGGGTGATCGTGAGCTTCTGGAAGTCCTGGTCGGCGCCGTGCTTGAAGGAGCTCCGGCACCTTCAGCGGCTTCAGAACGAGGCCGGGCGCGACGGCCCGCTCATCCTCGCCGTCAACGGCGGTGAGGATCCGAAGCGGATCGCGGAGTTCTGCCGCGAGCACGAGCTGACGCTGACGGTCGTGCCCGATCCCCATCGCGGAATCGTCCGGCGCTACGGCGTGAACTGCTGGCCGACGACGGTGACGATCGGCGAGGACGGGCGGGTCGAGCGCGCGCAGCTCGGCGCGACGCGACGCAAGCGCTAGCGCGAGAAAAGCGGCGCGAACGCCTCGACGAGCAGGCTCGTGTACGCGACGTCGCCGGAGTAGCGCGCGAGGTGCGTCGTGTCGGCGAACATCTCCGGCGTGATCCGCGGCGTGTCCTCGAAGTCGTAAACCGTCGCGCCGGTTTCCTCGCGTATGCGGTGCAGGGCCGCGCGCATGCGCGCCTCGCCCTCCGGCGTGCGGCCGATCCACGCGTGGTTGCGCGGCATCACGACGATCGCGACGCGGTCGGAGAACGCCTGGAAGGTCTTCACGATGCGGACGAAGGCGGCGAGCAGCTCCTCCTCGAAGTCGAGGTTCTCGACGTCGGCGGAGTGGATGCGCCACAGGCGGTCGTCGGCCATGCGGCGGTCGTTGCGCAGGGCGGCGTAGTACTGCTCGAAGAGCGCGAGCGTTTCCGGGGAGCGCTCTTCGGGGATCGTGCCGGCGCCCTGCCACTCCCAGCTCCAGGCGCTTTCGACGTAGTCGGGATAGTCCTCGTCGAAGCGGCGGTCCAGCTCGGGACCGAGCTCCTCTAACGTCCGCTCGGCCTCCTCGTCCCTCGGGAGCCCGCTGTTCGGCTGCTCGGCGGGGAAGAGCACCTCGCTGCCGAAGAACCAGGTCAGCATCTCCGCCGAGATGCCGTTGCGCAGGTAGCGCACGTTCGCCGTCTGGATGCCCACCGTCGGTTCGCGCAGGACGAGCTCCCCGATCTCCGCGTCGCTCGCGAGCATGGCGACGTAGGAGTCGACGAGCGGGAGGGCGCGCCGGTAGCGCGTCTTCGTGTTCTGCAGCGGCGTGAACTCGACGATGGCCAGGGACAGGCGGCGATCGGCCTCGTCGAACGCCTCGCGGACCCGGCGCGCGAGATAGTCCTGGAAGTACGGGTTCAGGCCGCCGAAGCCGAAGTTGAACGACTTGACCTCGACGCCTTGCGCGGCCATCTCGCGGTCGAACTGGCGCGCGCCGAAGGCGGCGTCGGTCATCGACGAGCCGAAGGCGAGGACGACGTCCTTCTCCTCGGCGACGATGCGCGGGAGCGCGGCGCGCGCCTCGGTGACCTCGGGGAGGATCGTCTCGGCGCTGGCGCCGCCGACGAAGGTGAAGAGCCGCACGAGGCCGAGGCTCGCGCCCATGCCGAGCGCGATCGCGACCAGGACGCGGAGGTAGATCCCCCTAGAACTGGAAGTAGATGAAGTCATCGCTCGGCTCCCCGAAGAGCAGGCAGAGGCCTTGGAAGAAGATCAGGAAGGGCCAGAGAAGCCACGCCTTGCCCTCGAGCCACGCGCCCTTCTTGATCACGAAGAGGTCCATGAGCTGCATGACGAGGAGGGAGACGACGGTCAGCACGAGGACCGTCACCGCCTGGCCGCCGGGCTCGGCGAGCGCGCCGAGGCCGTGCATGCGCGCGAGGACGGCGCCCGCGCCGTCCAGGCTCGTCGCGCGGAAGAGCACCCAACCGACGAGCACCAGGTAGAACGTGGCGGCCCACTTCAGGAGCGCGATTCCGCGCGACCTCCCGCCGTGGAACGCGGAGAGCGCTCCGATCCGCGACAGGCCGTGGCTCGCGGTGATGAGAAGCCCGTGGAACGCGCCCCACGCGACGAAGGTCCACGCCGCGCCGTGCCACAGGCCGCCGAGGAGCATCGTGATCAACACGTTGCGCGTGCGGCTTCCGGTGCGGTTTCCGCCCAGCGAGATGTAGAGGTAGTCGCGGAGCCACGACGACAGCGAGATGTGCCACCGCCGCCAGAAGTCGACCGGCGAGACGGCGAAGTAGGGGAGGTGGAAGTTCGCCGGGATCCTGAACCCGAGCAGGAGCGCGATCCCGATCGCCATGTCGGTGTAGCCGGCGAAGTCGCCGTAGATCTGTCCGGCGAAGGCGACGACGCCGGTCCAGGTTTCCAGCACGCTCACGGTCTCGGCGGAGTCGAACGCCTTCGCCGCCGGCGCGGCGAGGAGGTCGGCGAGGGTCTTCTTGAAGACGCCGGCGGTGACCAGGACGAAGCCGTGCTTCGCGTCGCCCCAGGTCGGCACCGGGATGGCGTGCATCTGCGGCAGGATCTGGCGCGCGCGCAGGATCGGCCCGGCGACGAGCTGCGGGAAGAACGAGACCGCGGCCACGAACTCCATCAGCCCCCTCCGCGGCTCCAGGGTGCCGCGGTACACGTCGATCGTGTAGCTCAGGCTCTGGAAGGTGTAGAAGGAGATCCCGACCGGCAGCACCCACGCGAGCGTCGGGAGGTCCGGCTCGACGCCGAAGGCCGACACCAGGTCCGCCACCGACTGCAGCGCGAAGTCCGCGTACTTGAAGAGCGCCAGGACGCCGAGGTTGATCGCGATCGAGAGCGTCACCCAGGCCTTCCGCGCGCGCCGGTCGGCGGTCGCCCCGATCGCCTGCGCGATGAAGTAGTCGGCTGCCGCGCTCCCCACGAGCAGCGGGATGAAGCGGTAGTTCCACGCCCCGTAGAAGACCAGCGACGAGACGACGATGAGCAGGATCCGCGGGCGCCGGCTCAGGACGACCAGTCCGTAGAGCGTCAGGAAGACGACGAAGAAGAGGAAGAAGATCGGAGTGTTGAAGATCAACCTGTTCCTCGAGGGTGCGGCAGGCGCGGCGCGCGGAGAGCTTGCCCGCCGTGCGCGCGCGGCGCGGCGGCATTTGCGTTATCCGCGCAGCTCGCGCGGCCGCATCGAGCTCTTGTCGAGCCGGCAGATCAGCCACAGCCCGCCGATGGAGGCCCCCGGCACCATCAGCGCCGCGCCGGCGAGCGGAATCGCAAGGAGGAGTCCCGAGACCACCCCGAAGGAGATCATCGGCAGGATGTTGCGGAACAGGAATCCGAGCCGCTGGCGCAGCCGCACGCCGCGGCGCTCGAACGGGATGTCGAGGAGCCCCACCGCCGTGGCGAAACCCGCCACGCCCGCGTAGAGCACGTAGCCGACGCCGAAGGGGACGAAGTAGAGCGGCAGGGCCAGCACGAGGACCACGCCGGTGATCGCCGCCGCCTGGAGGCTGACCCAGGTGGCGCGGCCCTCCACGCGGGCGACCCACCAAAGCCACTCGGCGTACTCGCGGTCGCGCCAGCAGACGGCCGCGAGCGAGAGCGGCGTCAGGAGCACCGCCAGCCACACCGGAAAGTAGGGGAGGAAGATCCCGGCGACGACGATCACGACCGCGCCCGCGGCGGCGACGATCGAGCGCCTGAGGCACCGTTCCTCCGGGATGTCGTTCGGGCGCTCCAACCGGTTGCGCGGGTCCTCGCCGAACCAGCGCTTCTCGAGGCGCGACTGGACCTCGTCGAGAAACGGTCCCGCCAGGGCCTCGTACGCGATCGAGAAGCAGTACCAGACGACGAGGGAGCCGACGAGGAAGTAGCCGACCCACTTCAAGGGCTGCGAAGTCAGAAGGCCGTAGATCGCGTTCACGATCCATTCGCTCGCCGCCGCGATCCCGTACCACGTCGACTTCAGCCAATCCCAGCCTTCGGAGAGGCCTTCGAGCCAGTCCCAGCGCTTGTCGCCGAAGGAGATGTCGCCGGGCAGGACCGAGTCGAGCATCCGGTCGAAGGCGCGGAAGACGATCCAGAGCAAAGCCGCGAGGAGCGTGAAGGTCACGACGAACGGCGGCACGAGCCAGCGCTTCGTGCCCCGCGTCTTGGCGAGCAACCACAGGCCCATCGGCACCGCCATCAACCCATCGACGACGCCGCGGAACGGGCCGGACAGGGGGCGCGCCAGCGAGGCCAGCTCCGACGTGTGGCCGCAGTGCGGGCACGCGTCGGCGGGCGCGTGGTAGCCGCAGAGGGAGCAGGGAATCGTCCGCACGGGGAGGTACAATGCCCGAACTTATGGACGCCTTCCAAGAGCTCGATTACCTGAACCTCAACGACCAGCTCTCCGAGGAGGAGATCCTGATCCGCGACACCGTGCGGAGCTGGGTCGGCGAGCGCTTCCTGCCCCTCGTGATGGAGCACTGGGAGGCCGGCACCTTTCCCACCGAGCTGACGCCGGAGCTGGCCGAGCTCGGGCTCTTCGGCTCGAACCTGCCCGAGGAATACGGCTGCGCGGGGCTCAACAACACCGCCTACGGCCTGATCTGCCAGGAGCTCGAGCGCGGCGACTCCGGCCTGCGCTCCTTCGTCTCCGTGCAGGGCGCGCTCGTCATGTACCCGATCTTCGAGTTCGGGAGCGAGGAGCAGAAGCGCCACTGGCTGCCGAAGCTCGCCGCCGGCGAGGCGATCGGCTGCTTCGGGCTGACCGAGCCCGACTTCGGCTCGAACCCCGGCGGGATGATCACCTCCGCCAAGCGGGACGGCACCGACTGGATCCTCGACGGCCGCAAGATGTGGATCACCAACGGCACCATCGCCGACGTGGCGGTCGTGTGGGCCAAGGACGAGACCGGGCTCGTGCGCGGCTTCCTGGTCGAGGCGGGGACGCCCGGCTATTCCGCCCCCGAGCAGAAGCACAAGTGGAGCCTGCGCTGCTCGGTGACGAGCGAGCTCGTGCTCGACGACGTGCGCGTCCCTGCGGAGAACGAGCTCCCGAACACGAGCGGCCTGCGGAGCGCCCTGATGTGCCTGACCCAGGCGCGCTACGGCATCGCCTGGGGCGGCGTCGGCGCGGCGCTCGCCTGCTTCGACGAGGCGCTCCAGTACGCGAAGGAGCGCATCGTCTTCGACAAGCCGCTGGCGGCCTTCCAGATCCCGCAGAAGAAGCTCGCGGACGTGGCGACGGACATCACGCTCGCCCAGATGATGAGCCTGCGCCTCGCCAAGCTGAAGGACGAGGGGCGCCTCAAACACTTCCACGTGTCGATGGGCAAGCGCAACAACGTGGCGATGGCGCTCAACGCCGCCCGCGTGCTGCGCGACATGCTCGGCGCGAACGGCATCACGCTCGAGTACAACGTCGGCCGTCACATGTGCAACCTCGAGACGGTCTACACCTACGAGGGCACGCACGACATCCACACGCTCGCGATCGCCGAGCACCTGACCGGTCACCCCGCTTACCGCTAGCTCGCCCCCGTCCGATGGCTCATTCCTCCGGCAAGCGCTACATCGTCAGCAACTTCGGCTTCGGTTTCGCCGTCCAGGACACCGGCCAGCGCATCGAGCAGGGTCTCAATCCCAAGGGCGAGGAGATCCCCGATTCCAGCAACCCGCGCAACGCGCGCGTGCTGGAGATCTTTCCCGCCCGCGCTCAGGCGCAGGTGTACGCGGACGAGCTCAACGCGAAGGAAGAGAAGCAAGCCTCCTCCTAAGGCGCTCGTGACGCCGAAACTTGACGGCCGCACCCTCTCGCTCGAGAATCGGGACTTGGGATGAGCGGGCAGCCCTTCCAGGCCGCCGCGTGCTTGCCCGCGCAGGGGAACGTGACTTCCAACGACCAGAACGAATTGGTGTCGGACCCGGCCCTCCGGGACGTCCCGACGATCGCGGGCTACAAGGTCCTGAAGCCCTGCGTGTTGTACGGGTTCATCGGTCACGGAGCCGTGGGCAGGGTCTACCTGGCGTGGAACATGGATCTCGAGATCGACGTGGCGGTCAAGTGTTTGACCGCCCGGCAGCAGGCGATCCGTGAACGCTTCGGCATGGAAGCGAAGCTCGCGGCGAAGATCTCGCACCAGAACCTGGTCCGCGTGTTCGGCAGCGCGAACCGGCACGGCCTCCAGTACTTCTGGATGGAGTACATCGAGGGCGAGACCCTGAGGGATCGCGTGGATCGCAAGGGTCCCCTGGCCGTCGAGGAGGCGATGACGCTGCTGCACGGGGCCGCCCTGGGCGTCGGGAAGGCGCACCAGATCGAGATCGTCCACTGCGACATCAAGCCCGCGAACGTCCTCGTGAACCTGACCGGCGAGGTGAAGGTCACCGACCTGGGGATGGCGCACCCCATGAGAATGGAGCCCTCCAGGGAGATGGTCGCCGGGACGCTGCGCTACATGGCTCCGGAGCAGTGGTTGGACGCCAGCAGGATCAGCCCTGCGTCCGACGTCTATTCCCTTGGTGCGCTCTTGTACTTCCTGCTCACCGGCAAGGACCCGAACGAGGGGAGAGACCCCGCCCTGTTCCGAGAACGCCGAGCCGGCATGCCCTTCCCGGACGTCCGCGAGCACCGGACGGACCTGGATGAGGACGTGATCCGACTGCTCGACACCTGCACGCGAGGAAACCCGGCCGATCGCTTTGACGACGCGAACGAGATCGTTCGCGTCATCGAGGCCAGGGGCTTCCACGCGGCCGCTCTTCTGGACGAGAGCGAGCGAGAGACGTTCTACATTCGCCGCCACGAGAGGCCGCCGCAGTCGGTCATCTACGACATCCACGGCTCGCTCGGAGACTCGGTGATCTTCTCGGTGGCGACGCGTCCGTCGAGCGCCAAGCTGCCGGACTGGGCGGAGCCGGTCGAGGGAGCGAAGTTCCATCCCGACCTCGAGTTGCCGCTCCAGGTCTTGCACCGCCGGACGGGGATCGAGATGGTGCTCGTCCCGCCCGGGCGGTTCCAGATGGGCCGGGAGGGAAGGATCGACGACGACGGTCCCGTGCACCCGGTCGAGATCACGAGCCCCTTCTACCTGGGAAAGCACCCGGTCACGCAAGGCCAATGGGAGCGCGTGATGGGGGAGAATCCGTCGACCTTCGCGGGGTCCGATCATCCGGTCGAGACCGTGAGCTGGGACCAGGCGCTCGCCTTCGCGGAGAACGCCGACCTCAGCCTTCCGCGGGAGGCCGAGTGGGAATGGGCCGCGCTCGGGGGAGACAACAAGGACTACCCCTGGGGGGACGGCCAGATCGCCCCCTACTTCGCGCACTACCGAGCGGAAGGGCAGCCGCGCAAGACGAAGAGCGTCGGCTCGATCCAGTACGGTCGCTCATGGTGCGGTGCGCTGGACATGATCGGCAACGTCTGGGAATGGTGCTCGGACTACTACCAACGGAGTTTCTACTCCACTTGCCAGGGCCTGGTGCAGGACCCCGTCGGGCCGAGCGCGGGGGACGGCATGGTCTGCCGGGGCGGGTCTTGGAACGACCCGGACGAGTTCTGCCACGGCAAGTATCGCCTGAGCGTGGAACCGCATCTCCGCTTTGATTGGTTGGGTCTCCGCGTCTGCAAACGACTCTGACCCGCGGCGGTCCGGCCTCTCTATCCCAGGAGCTTGACGAGCTGCTCGACGACGGCTTGAGACGTGTCGTTGCTCGCCGTCAGGTGCTGTCGGTTCCGCAGCCGCCAACTGAGCTGCGAGGGATCCGTCTCGTCCACCAGGATCGAGACGATCCGCGCATCCAGGTGCTCCTGGTCCAGGGCGAACGACACTTCGTCGCGCACCCAGCGCGACTTGACGGACTCCTCCGTCACCACGACCAGGAACCACGTTGAAGAGACGATCTCGCTGCCGATGACGTCGCTCCAGGGCGCGCCGGCAGCGATCGTGTGCGGGGCGAAGAACGTGTTCACCTTCCTATCGCGGAGCGGCTCGATGAGCTGAGCTTGGACCCAGTCCTGGTCCTTCGTAGAGAAGCTGACGAAGACCCGGTTCTCGCTGCTCGCAAGCGCCTTCAGGTTGTAGACCGGGAGATCCAGGCCGCGCTCGGGAACGGCGAAGCTCTCCGACTCGTAGTCGCCCAGGAGCGGCTTGGCCCTTTGGAAGGTCACGCGGTCGCACCGGATACACCGCTGTCCCCTGGCGCTCTTCTCGAGCGCCCGAGCGAGGTTCACCGACGTGCCGATCGCCGTGAAGTCGTAGACGTCGCCGCTGCCCAGGGAGCCGAGCAGCACGTTGCCGGTCGTGATGCCGACGCCCACGCCGAGGAAGTCCTCCAGCGGCGAGGCGGTGTAGCTGATCCAGCCCGGAAGCAGCTCCGCGAAGCCCTGCCGCATTTCGAAGGCGGCCCGCACGGCGTTGCGCGAGCACTCCTCGCCCCGGAAGATCGCCATGAGCCCATCGCCCATGAACTTGTTGACGATGCCCTTCGCCATCAGCGTGGAACGACAGAGCATGGAACGAAATTCCTCGAGCATCCTCTGGATGTCTTCCGGGTCCGTTTCCGCGAAGAGCTTGTTGTAGCCCCGCATGTTCGCGAAGAGGACGCTGATGAGCTCGCGCTGGAGGGGGATGCCCTGAAACCACATCCCGGAAACGAGATCGTTGCGCACCTCTCTCGCCGCGTAGAGCCCGCCGCTGGCCATCAGCTTCTCCATCAGATTGGAGTTCCAGATGGCGATCGTGGCTTGCTTGGCCAGGTGCTTGAGCAGAATCAGGTCGCGAAAGGCGTAGGGCTGGGTTCCGTCGGCCTTGTTGAGGACCTGCATGACGCCGATCGTTCGTTCCTCGCTGGCGAGCGGCACGCACATCATGGTCTTCGTCTTGAAGTCCGTCGCTTCGTCCACCTGCCTGTAGTGCGCCGGTTCGGCCGCCAGCTCGTTCTTGATCGCGGGCTCGCCGGAGAGAAACACCTCGCCGGCAACCCCCTTCCCGGGCGGGATCCGGTTCTTCTTCAGCTTCTCGAGCGGAACGGGCCCCGTCGCGGCGGCGAAGTAGAGCTCCTCGTGCTTCGTGTCGTGGAGGATGATGGAGGCGGCGGTGGAGTCCAGAAGGCGGCACGCGGTCTCGAGCAGGGACTGCAGAACTTCGTCCAGGCTGAGCGAAGCGTTCAGGTGATCGGCGCTCTCGATCAGCGCGATCAGCTCGGCCTTTCCGAGCAGCTCCGACGGTTTCGACTGCATGATCGTCTTTCCCTCCGGCGAGCCGCAGATCGTCGCCGCCCGCGGTTCGGCCGCCATGGTAGCGCGCGATGCTGATTCGCTGAAGCCAACCGCGCTACACCTCGCGTCCGACGCTACGGCAACGTCGCCTCGACCGCCGTCGTCGCCGCGAAGCCGGCGAAGCCGGCGGGATCGATGAACCAGAACTGGGAGTAGAGCTTCACACCGGGAAAGCTGCCCGCGGGCCAGGTGCCGGTGTGCGTCGCACTGCCGCCGGCGTCGACCGTGAAAGGGCCGTCGAAGTGCAGCGGGAAGGGAACCAGGAGACCGCTCGCGAACGGCAGGTCGATGCGCGTCAGGCCGGTGATGAGCAGGGCGGTCTCACCCGGGGCGGCGTTGCTCAGCGCGTAGCGGAAGGGCGAACCGGCCGCCAGCGTGCCCTCGGCGACCAGCACGGGGAACCCGTAGCTCCCCGCGAGCACTTCGCCGAGGTCGATGAAGGGCTCGCCCGGTCCGTAGGTGGCGTTGCGCAGGAAGTCGATCGTGCCGCCGGAGGCGTCGACGCTGAGGACATCCAGCTTCGCGTCGCCGTCCACGAGGCCGGTTGCCAGCCCTCTCGATCCCGGTGTCGTCACGATGAGGGGCAGCCCCGTTTCGGACACCGCGTTCTCCATGCGCACGATCTTCGTCTCGCCGTTCGGCACCGCCTGTCCCTCCGGCGGACCGGTGAAGAAGGTCGGCGTAGAGCCGATCAGGTCGTCGTCGCCGTCCCCGTCCACGTCGCCGGTCACGAGCGACCTGAAGTTGCTGAAGATGAGGGCGTCGCTGCCCGCCGTGAGGTTGCCGGCGCCGTCGTTGAGGCGGATCTCCACGAGCGCCGGCTGGCTCAGGCCGGCGTCGCCCGTCTCGGAGTAACCGACGTCGAGGTCGCCGTCCGCGTCGAAGTCACCGAGCACGAGATCCTGGACGAACGAGAACCGGGCGATCGTGCATTCGGCGCACGTCGCAGTTTTCGAGAAGACCTGGCTCGCGCTTCCCAGGTAGACGTCCAAGACCTCGTCGCCCGAGAGGGGGGGCGCGTGGACGGCCACGACGTCGTCGACCTGATCGCCGTTCATGTCGCCCGCGACCGCACGGCCACCCAGTCCGACGCTCTCGAACTGCACCGGCGCCGACAGCGTGCCGTCCCCTGCGCCGAAGTGCACGGCGAAGCCGCCGGGGTCCGTGAAGATGTCGCCGGCGCGTACGACGAGCACGTCGAGGTCGTCGTTCCCGTCGAAGTCGCCGAAGAGCGCCTGTGTCGGGTTGGATCCCGCGGCGATCGGCACCTCGGATCCGAAGGTCCCGTCTCCGTTGCCGAAGCGCACGAAGGCCGCGCCCGATCCGAAGGACGCTCGGACCGTCAAGAGGTCCGCGTCGCCGTCTTCGTCGAGGTCGCCGACGTCGTCCACGAACGTATCGCTCGTGCCGAGGAGGGGGATCGGGCCGCCGAACGTGCCGTCGCCCGCGCCGAGGTGGATCGACGGGTTCCCCGCACCGGCTACGTTCAGCGGGTTCACCACGACGTCGAGGTCCGGCGTACCGCCGACGTCGGCGACAAGGAGCTCGGCGGGGGAGCCCGGAGTCGCGCTGCGCAACGGAGGCTCGAACACGAGCTGCTGGGCGGCACCGCCGACGGCGAGCGCGGCGACGGCCAGCGAGGTGCCGGCGGTTCTCGAAGCAGGGGTGTGAGAGCGGTTCCTCATGGGGGCCTCCAAGACGACGACTACGTCGTCGTAGAGTCGCATCTCGCCGGTCCGTGTTGGCGGGTTTAGGCCGGATCGCCGCGACCTACGACACAGTTCTCCTGCGTCTACCGCTTAGGGCGAGGCCATGCGTGCGCGGAAAGACCGGTAGCTGCCCCCCGGGAGGGCGAACGGCGGCCCTCAGCCGGTTACTTCCACGCCGCGCCAGAACGCGAGGCGGCCGCGGATCTCGTCCGCCTCGGGCTTGGGGTCGGCGTAGCACCAGACCGCGTCGGGGTTCGTCTCCCCGTCCACGCTCAGGGAGTAGTAGCTCGCCGTTCCCTTCCACGGGCAGTGGGTCGTCGTCTCGCTGTCGACGAGATACGCGCGGTCGGCGGACTCGAGCGGGAAGTAATGGTTTCCCTCGACGACGACCGTGTCGTCGGACTCCGCGATGACCTTGCCGTTCCAGATCGCTTTCATGTCCGTCCTCCTTGCGGCGCGACGTGTCCGCAGTGTAACCGCGGCGGAAGGGGACAAATAGAAGAGGGGGCGGCCCGCAGGCCGCCCCCTCTTTCTTCAAGGTGCAAAGCTAAGTTGCGCTACTTGAGCTTCTCCCAGAACTCGGCCGGCATGTCGTGCGCGATCTTCAGGGCGCCGTTGGCGCCGCCGTAGACCGGCTCCTCGATGCGGAGGACCTTGCCGCTGCCGAGACGCTTGTGCATCTCGAGCTCGATGGCGGTGTCCAGACCCTTGATCTGGCTGCCGCCGCCGGCGAGGAGGACGCGGTCCTTCAGCTTCTGCTGGAACTCGGGGTCGAAGGTCGACACGAGCTTGCCGAGGCCCTCGACGATCGGGCCGACGATGCCCTGGCAGGCGTCGCGGAGCTGCGCGGTGACGTCGAACTGCGTCGGCTTGCCGTTGACCGGCAGGTTGACGAGCGCCGGCTCCATCTGGTCGACCACGGAGGCGTAACGCTCCTTGATGCCCTTGACCATCTGGATCGTGAACTGCGCCTCGGAGTAGGATTCGAGGAGGTTCTCGGAGAACTTGTTGTCGACCCAGTCACCGGCGTAGGTGATCGTGATCTGGTCGGCGTCCTCCGGCATGGTGCCGTGCATCCGGCAGAGGTCGGTCGTGCCCGCGCCGATGTCGATGACGAGGACGTCGTCGAGCATGTCGAGGCCGTAGGCCACCGAGAACGGCTCGGAGCAGAGCATCACCGAGTCGACCGCCTGGCGGGCGGCGTCGAGGATGGCTTCCTTGTTGTTGATCGAGGCCTGGGCGGGCGCGCCGATCACGGCGTACACCAGCTCGTCCTTGCGGGGCATCGAGCGGCGGATGATCTCGCCGATCAGGTCCTGGGCGGCCTTCAGGTTGTTCTTGTAGGCCTGCGCGTCGCCCGCGTCTTCCTTGATCACGCCGTGCTCCAGCGGACGGTAGAAGTCGAGGGAGAGGCGCTTCTCGACGGCCTCGTCACCGAAGAGAACGTCGGTCTTGAGCAACTTGCGCGCGACGACGTCCTTCGGGTAGCCGACGTAGGAGGCGACCGTCTCGCGCACGCCGTTGCTGGCGCTCACGGACGTCCGCGACGTGCCGAGGTCGATGCCGAGGTAGAGGACGCCCTCTTCCTTCTTGTCCGCGCCGGGAAGCGGGGCGGCCGTGGGCGTGCTCTGCGCGGCGGCCGTGGCGGCCACCTTCTCGGTCTTCTCGGCCGCCTTCGGAGCCTCCTTTTCGGGGGTCTCTTGGGTGGCGTCTTCGTGCGCCTTGTCCTGCTGGCTCATGGTTGGGTTTGCTCCCTGTTGGTTTCAGATCCTGCCTGTTGGAGAGGTTTGCGTTTCCTAACCGTCATCTCCCGAGCCTTGCCTCCCCAACAGGGCGAGGTTGGCCTCGAAGATGTTCCTCATCAGCTCCTTCTTGAGCTCCGCGTTGGGGTCCGCCATCGACAGCCCCTGCACCGTGCGGTAGATCGACGCGATGCCGGTGTCGACGTCCTTCATCGAAGCGACGCGGCGCAGCTCGCCCTCGGTGACGTCGAGCAGATCCGTCAGCTTCCGCACGCGGCGCTCGAGGTTCTCGACCTGGCGGTTCGAGTCCGCGAGCTGCTGCGCGAGGTTGCTCTGCCGCCATTCGGCGACCTCGTTCATCGCCAGCTCGATCATCGCCTTCTCGAGGCGGACGATCGGCGCGGACGGCTCCTCCTGAGCGAAGACCTCCTGGATCTTCGCGACGAACGCCTTGCCGCGCTGCTCGGCGAGGTCGTCCTGCTCCTTCGCGAAGTCTTCGTGGCGCTTGTCGACCTCGCGCATCTGTTCCTCGAGCTCTTCGCGCAGGCGGTCGAGCTCGGTCTCGACCTCGAGCCACTGCACGCAGCGGTCGCCGCCGCCCTGCTGCGCCATCGAGAGCCCCGTCTCCGCTTCGCGGAGCAGGATCTCGAAGGACATCGGGCCGGAGTGCTGGTTGTGCGCGACGCCGACGGAGAGCGTGATCGAGGTGGTACCGCCGTCCGCGGTGGGGGCGGTGAGCGTGCGGGCTTCCTCGACGAGGGCATCCCCGAGGTCGGCGATCTCTTCGGGCGAGACGTGCGGGAAGATCCCCAGCACGACCTTCTCGGTCCAGAACCCGAGGCCCTGGATGTTGCGGGAGAAGGTGATCTTCTTGAGGACCTTGAAGACGCCCGGCATGAGCGTCAGGCGGAGCTTCTCGTCCTCGGGCTCGTTGAAGTCGTCCAGGCTGACGAGCGCGCAGCTCAGCGTGTACTTGTGGCGCTGAGCCTTGTCCATCTCGTGCTGCATGAGGCGCAGCATCTGGGCGATGGAGAGCTTCCGGGACTTTCCGGCGGGAGCGGAGGTATCCGTCATCTGGGGAGGCTTGTGGCAACGTCAAGCCGGACCGGCCCCGGGGACTCCGGAGCTGGGTCGGTTCGACAGTGTGGGTCGGCAGGGGTGGGAGTTTGTCTTTAGGTAGCGGGGGAAGAAAACGGAGGGCGCAGAGGGGGGTGGAAAGATGTTCCGGGGGGCTGGAATCTCGCCGGACCGCTGCGGTGCGGTCGGTGACGCTCTCGCCTAGGTCGTGCATGCGGAAGGGGCGGCGCTCGGCTCC
>JANQEJ010000284.1 GCA_028278425.1 Planctomycetota bacterium
TGCGGGGCTTCGCTCGCGATGCTGGTGTTGCACGGGCTTCTGCTCGCCGACGCGAACGAAGCGGGCGCGGCGAACCCGACGTTCGCCGAGTTTCACCGCTTCCTGTCCTCGCTCTGGATCCTCTACATGCCGCTCGGCGCGTTGCTCGGCGCGCTGTTCGCGCTCTCCGGCTGGTGGCTCGTGCGCTGCGAGCGGCGCGGCAAGACCGCTTCCGTGTGCGCCGTGGTCGGCCTCGCGACGTGGTTCGTGGGCTATTCCGGCTCGGTCCTCTCGGGAAGGGAGGAGCTCGCCGAGCTGATGTTCGGCGGCGTCATCGGGCAGGGCACGCTCTCCGCCCTGCTGCTCGTCGGCCTGGCGCAGCTCGCCGTCGTCCTCTTCGCCTATCCGGCCGTCCTGCTCGTGCTCCTGCGCCGCCCCTTTCCGGCGGCGGAGCCGCGCGGCGGTACCGCTGCGTTATCCTGAACGCGTGGCGCCCAGCAAGACCTTCCGCGAGAAGCTCGCCGACAGCAAGGACTTCCCGCGCGTGCAGGAGCTCGCCGGCGGAATGCGCAAGCGCTTCGGACCGGGCACGATCGTGATCCCCGCGCCCTTCGAAGTGAACGAGCTCATGCGCAAGGTCCCGAAGGGCAAGCTGACGACGATCAACCGGATCCGCGAGCAGCTCGCGACGCGCCACGGCGCGACGGTCTGCTGCCCCATCGTCGCCGGCATCCACGCGCGCATCGCAGCGGGCGCGGCCGGCGAAGACGAGGCGGACGGCAGGAAACGCGTGACGCCCTACTGGCGCACGCTGAAGTCGGGCGGCGAGCTGAACGAGAAATACCCCGGCGGCGTGGCCAACCAGGCGAAGCGCCTGCGCGCGGAGGGGCACCGCGTGGTCAAGAAGGGCAAAAAGAGCGTCGTCGCGGACTTCGAGCGGGCGCTACACGACAGGTAGCCCGCTTTCTACGCGATGATCTTGCGGTAGACGTCCACCGTCGCCGCGGCGTTCTTCTCCCAGGTGTTCTCCGCCCCGAGCGCTCCGCGCTTCGCGCACGCGGCGTCGTCGGCTGCGCTGGCGATCGCCGCCTCGAATCGTTCGCTCAGAGCGAGCGCGTCCTCTTCGACGTCGCGATCGACGAGCGTCGCGAGGTCGCCGAGCGCCTCCTCAAAGGCCGGCAGCCGGCTCGCGACGACGGGGACGCCGACCGAGAAGGCCTCGAGCGGCGTGACGGCGGTCTCCTCGCCCTCGGAGAGGTGAACGAGCAGCGAGGACGATGCGAGGATCTTCGCCATGTCGCTCTCCTTGGCCTGGCGGTTCCAGAGCACCAGGTCGCGCGCGATGGACTCGCCGAGCTCCGCGCGGAGGAAGTGCTCCGACTCGCCGCCGCGCTCGCCGCCGACGTAAAGAAGCTGGCACGGGACGCGGCGCCGTTTGAGCTCCTCGACCGCGCGCAGGACCGCGCCGGGGCGGCGGCGCTCGCGGAGGGATCCGAGGACGAGGATCTGCGGCGGGTCCTTCTTCGGCGGCATCTCGCCGCCGAGGTCGCGCGTCCAGTGGTCGCAGCCGACCGGCACGCGGTGGATGCGGTCCGCCGGCACGCCGTAGCGCCGCTCGACCTCGGCGGCGGCGTTCGAGCTGAAGACCAGGACGGCGGCGGCGCTGCGCGCAGCCTCGGCCAACTCGGCGTCGTCCGGCGGAAACTCCGCGATCGGGAGGATCTCCTTCGCCCGCGCGACCGGCGGCCAGCCGGCGCGCGTCCGGTGGAAAAGGTCGACGCCGCCGAGCAGGCCGTCCGCGCTGCGGCGCAGCAGCGAGAACATGCGCCGCGATTGCGTCGACCGCACGACGCGCGGCTCGTGTGGCGCGTCCGCAAGCCCGAGCGCGGGCTCGCCGATCGTCCGCTCGCCGCGCCCGAGATCGAGGAGGTGAAGCTCCGGACAATCGGGGAGCCGCACCATCGCCCGCACGAGCTCGCGCGCGTAGCGTCCGATCCCGGGGGCGTGGGTAACGGCGGGAAAGTAGTCGAGGCCGACCTTCAAGCAGGCAGGCCGTGCTCGATCGCGTGCTCGACCGCGTCGCAGAAGCGGTCGATCTCTTCCAGCGTCGTGTACACGTTCGGCGAGACGCGGATGCCCTGCACCTCGTCGTGGTTGATCGCCACGGTGAGGATCTTGCGCTCCTTCCAGAGCCACGCGGCGAGCTCGCCGTTGTCGAGCCCGTCCACGGTCACGTTGGCGATGCCGCAGGCAAAGCCGGGCTTCAGGCTCGTGTTGAGCCGCACGCGGTCGTGCTCGAGCAGCCGCTTCGCCCATCTGTCGCGCAGGTAGGTCAGGCGCGCCTCCTTGCGCTTGGCGCCGATGCCCTGGTGGAACGTCAACGCCTCGCCGATCGCGAGGTAATTCGCCGCCGGGTGCGTGCCGATCTCCTCGAACTTGCGGATGTCCTCGTCGAGCTTGTCGTCGGCCGCCATCAGCGGCCAGAGGTCCTTGATCCTGTCCTTGCGCACGTAGAGCAGCCCGGTGCCGTGCGGGGCGCAGAGCCACTTGTGGAGGCTCGTCGCGTAGTAGTCGCAGTCTAGGTCGGACAGCTTGAAATCGAAGTGCGCCAGCGCGTGCGCGCCGTCGACGATCACCGGGATGCCGCGCCGCCGCCCGAGCGCGACGACCTCCTTCACCGGCAGGATCTGCCCGGTGAGGTTGATCATGTGGCACACGAGGATGAGCTTCGTGCGCTCGGTGACGTGCTCTTCGAAGAGCCGCACGATCTCCGCCGGATCCTCGCACGGCGTCGGGATCGGGAACTGCACGAGCTTGATGCCCTCGCGGCGCTCGCGCTGCCGGAACGTCGTCACCATGCGCGGATAGTCCTGCAGCGTCGTCAGGACCTCGTCGCCCGGGGCGAGGTCGAAGCCGAACTGGCAGATCTGCAGGCTCTCGGAGGCGTTGCGCGTGAGCGCGATCTCCTCCCCGTCGACGTCCCACTGCTCGGCGAGCCGCTGCCGCACGCCCTCGCGCTGCGGCTCGAGCACGCGCCACATCGTGTACGCGGGCAGCGTGTTCGAATAGTCGAGGTGGCGCTTCATCGCCGCCTGCACGAACTGCGGCGAGGGGCTCACGCCGCCGTTGTTGAGGTTGACGAGGCTGCGGTCGACGGTGAACGCTTTCGCGATCTCGCTCCAGTACGCCTCGTCGAGCGCGACCTCCTCCGGCGTGCCCTCGACGGGGGGAAGCCGCTCCAGGAGCGCGCGCACGGGTCCGGCGAAAAGGCTCTCCCCGGTCGCCCAGGCGGCGGCGGGAACGCCCAGGGCTCCCATGAATTGACGGCGGTCGAACATGACGGGACCTCCACGCCCAATCTTAGTGTCCGGCGACGCCGTCGCTAGAATTCCCCGCATGCGCCGGCTCGTCCTCCTCCCGCTTGCGCTCGCGCTCGCGTGCACCGCGACCACCGAGGCCCCGCGCGAGCTCGTCTACCCCGAGGCCCCGCGCGGCGACCACGTGGACGTATACCACGGCGTGCCGGTGCCCGATCCGTACCGCTGGCTGGAGGATCCCGACTCGCCGGAGACCCGCGCCTGGATCGAGGCCGAGAACGAGCTCACCTTCGACTACCTCGAAGCCATCCCCGAGCGCGACGCCATCCGCGCGCGGCTGACCGAGCTCTGGAACTACGAGCGCGCCGGCGTACCGCAGCAGGCGGGTGGGCGGCTCTTCTACACGAAGAACGACGGTCTTCAGAACCAGGGCGTGCTCCACGTGCGCGAGCCCGACGGGTCGGAGCGCGTGCTGCTCGACCCGAACGCGCTCTCCGCGGACGGCACGATCGCGCTGGCGAACACCGTCCCCAACCGTCGGGGAACGAAGCTCGCGTACGGCCTCTCGGACGGCGGCTCGGACTGGCGCACGTGGCACTTCCTCGACGTCGCGACGGGCGAGAAGCTCGACGACGTCCTGCACTGGAACAAGTTCGGGCGCGTCGCCTGGGCGCACGACGGCGCGGGGCTCTTCTACGCGCGCTATGACGAGCCGGAGGAGGGCGCCCTGCTGCGCGAGAAGAACGCGCCGCCGGACGTCTACTTCCACGAGCTCGGCACCGCGCAGGAGAAGGACGTCCTGGTCTACCCCCGGCCGCGCGAGGAGGGCGTCAACGTCGGCTTCCAGCTCACCGAGGACGGGCGCTACCTCGTGCTGAGCCACTGGCGCGCGGCGGACCGGCACACCGAGCTCTACCTGATCGACCTCGCAAGCGACGATCCCGAGCGCGGGCCGGAGCCGCTGATCACCGGCTTCGACGCGCAGCACCGTTTCGTCGGATCGCTCGACGACACCTTCTGGATCCACACGGACCTGGACGCGCCGCGCGGCCGGGTGATGGCGATCGAGCGCGGCGACCATGCCCGCTTGTTCTGGCACGAGCTGATCCCGGAGGCGCCGGAGTCGCTGCAGGGCGTCTCCGCCGCGGGCGGGCGGCTGTTCGCGAACTACCTTGTCGACGCGGTGACCGAGGTGCGCGCCTTCCTCCCGGACGGGACGCCCGAGCGGCGCATCGACCTCGGCGGCATCGGCAGCGCGCGCGGCTTCCGCGGACGCCTGGAGGACGAAGCGGTCTACTTCTCGTTCACGAGCTTCACCCACCCCACCGAGATCCGCCGGCTCGACGTGGCGAGCGGCGAGGTGAGCTCCTTCTTCACCCCGGAGGTCGACTTCGATCCCGAGGACTACGAGACGCGCCAGGTCTTCTTCCCGAGCAAAGACGGCACGCGCATCCCGATGTTCCTCGTGCACAGGCGCGGGCTCGAGCTCGACGGGACGAACCCGACCTACCTCTTCGGCTACGGCGGCTTCAACATCTCGATGACGCCCCGGTTCAGCGTCGCGAACCTCGTCTGGATCGAGATGGGCGGCGTCTTCGCCTCCGCCAACCTGCGCGGCGGCGGCGAGTACGGCGAGGAGTGGCGCGAGGCCGGCACGAAGCTCCGGAAGCAGAACGTCTTCGACGACTTCGTCGCGGCCGCGGAGCACCTGATCGAGAGCGGCGTCACGAACCCGGACAGGCTCGCCATCGGCGGCGGCTCCAACGGCGGGCTCCTGGTCGGCGCGTGCATGACGCAGCGGCCCGAGCTCTTCGGCGCGGCACTCCCCGCGGTCGGCGTGATGGACATGCTGCGCTACCACAAGTTCACGATCGGCTGGGCGTGGGTCGGCGACTACGGCTCCTCGGACGATCCGGAGGAGTTCCGCGCGCTGCGCGCCTATTCGCCGCTGCACAACCTGCGCGCGGGAACGGACTATCCCGCGACGCTGGTGACCACCGCCGACCGCGACGACCGCGTCGTGCCGGCGCACAGCTTCAAGTTCGCCGCCGCGCTCCAGGCCGCCCACGCCGGTCCCGACCCGGTCCTCGTCCGCATTCAGACCCGCGCCGGCCACGGTGCGGGCAAACCGACCGAGATGCGCATCGCCGAGGCGGCCGACCGCTGGGCGTTCCTCGTGCACGAGCTCGACGTGGAGGTCCCGTGAAGCGTTTGTCCGTCCTGTTAGTGCTCCTCGCCGCCTGCGGCAGCGAGGGCAAGAGCCCCCGCCAGGAGTTCGACTCCGACGTCGACGCCTGCCGCGCGAACCTGACGCAGATCTACGACGGCCTGCGCGCGATGAAGTCCGAGCAGAACCGCGAGCCGAAGGAGTCGGGCGTCCGCTTCTTCGCGGAGCTGATCTCCAGCGGCATGTGGGAGGACACGGAGGAGACGCGGCGCGTCCTCACCTGCCCCGGCAAGAACGTGCCCCCCGTCGCCGCGATGCCGAGCTTCGCGGACCTGTCCGCGGTGAGCGGAGCCGACTCGACCTACGCGGGACGCGACAACGTGGGCCACCCGCTGGAGCGCTTCCCGACGAGCGGCTCGGAGCCCCTGATCGCCTGCGACAACTCGCACGGCATGAACCACGACGGCGTGATGAACGTGCTGTACGCGGATGGGAGCATCAAGACGTTCCAGGTCGAGATGCTCAGGGAGCGGGGGAAGCTCGGTCCCGAGGAAGCGGTCATCTACGTCGGGCCGAATTCGCAGGTCGACGACCTGCGCAAGCTCAGCCTGGACTAGAACCGCCGCCGGAGGCGTAGACCGATGCCAGCATCCCGTGCAGCCGCTGCGCGATCGTGTGGCGCTCCAGAACTGTCGCCTGGCCGCGGAGCGCGATGGCTCGCGCTTGCTCGGGGTGGGCGGCGTAGTGCACGGCCTTCTCCTTCAGCTCGCCGAGCGTGCGGTACGTCTCCACCTCGACGCCGACCTCGAAGAGCTCGTCGAGGTCGGGCGTGTGCTCGGCGAGCAGGAACGCCCCGCAGGCGAGGATGTCGAACGTGCGCATGGTCACGATGTCCGACTGGTAGATGCGGCCCACGTCCACGTTGATCGTCGAGGCGTTGTAGATCTTGGTGAGCTCTTCCCCGTGGACCGCGAGCCCGCGGTAGACCGCGCCGTGGCGCTCGATGAGCTTCCAGCCCGCGTCGCCCCACACGTGGACGCCGAGCGCGCCGAGGTTGGCGACGTAGGTCAGCCGCTTCTCCGACGCCGCGATCTCGCCGAGCAGGTAGACCGGATCGTCCACCGTCGGGTCGCCGGCGAAGGAGGAGCGCATCCCGGGCGCGTGCTCCTCGAGCAGCTCCGGGATGCGGAAGCGCGTGAAGTCCTTCCGCTGCGCCCCGACGACGTCGTTCAGCACGCGGGCGGCGTCCTCGGCCGGGTCGCCGGTCCAGCGCGCCCACAGGACGCCGAAACGCCGGCGGAAGTCCTCCACGTTCTCGACCATGCTCGCCCCGACGAACGAGATCGGCGCGGCGTACTTCCCGCGCTCGGCCTCGGTCAGCTCGGTCGGCGCGCGCACGTAGGGGTCGGCGGCGAGCGAGACGTGGCTCACGTTCGGAAAGCCGGCCTCCCGGTAGACGTCGACGTTGCGCTTGCGCCACGTGAAGACGTGTACGCCGTCGTGGCCTTCGCCCCGGATCGCGGGAACCGAGGTCGACGGGTCGATCTCCCAGCAGAGGAGCTTGCGGCCGTGGCGCGTGCAGAGCTCGGCCAGGCCGTTCGTGTAGTTGATCGCGGCGACGAGCTCGGGATCGAAACGCCGGACGGTCAGGTCGATCTCCTCCGGTGCGAACCGCTTCGCCTGGAGCATCCAGACCCTGTACCCCTCCCGCTCGAGCGCGTCGCCGAGCTGGTCGACGAAGAGACCGCCGTCGCACAGCAGCGCGCGCCGCTCGCCCGCGCCGTCGTGGAAGGCGGCGATCTCGCGGCGGTAGAACCGGCGGAGCAGCGGGTGCTCGACCACGACGTCCGCTTCGCCGGAGAGCCGCAGGAGGTCGGTCCCGAGCGCGTACCGCAGGCGGCCCGATCGGAGGAAGCCCGTCCGGTTGCGGCGGAGGAGCTCGAGCCGCAGAAGCCACGGATCCGCATCCCACGCCGTGACGCGCACCGCCTCCGGCAGACTTACGGTGAGACGGTCGAGCAGATCGCCCGAACCGAGACCGAGGAGCAGGACGTGTCCCTCTTCGAGCGCGAGCGCTTCCGCCATGCCCGGCGCGGCGGCGGGATCGTCGAGGTCGAGCTGGAACAGGCTCCGGTTCCGCCGGTAGCACGGCCCCCGGTGTTCGGGAGGGAACTCGACGTGATCGCCGCCGACGGGGAGCCGCACGCGCGCGGCCAGATCCGGCTGCGTGCGGTCCAGGACCGCCAGGTTGCGCTCCAGCCTTCCCGTCCGGTAGGCGTCGGGAAGAACGGTCGTTCCGTCGGGATCTGCCACGGCTTGCCCCGGGGGTCCATCGGCTGTTCTACTGGCCGGCTCCAACGGTTTCACGCCCGCCTATCCCAAACATGAGCGACCGCCCCACGATCGGGATCCTCACCGTGTCCGACCGCGCCTCCAGCGGCGAGTACGAGGACCTCTCCGGCCCCGCGATCGAGGAAGCCCTGCGCGACTACCTCGCCACGGAGTGCGATTACCGCCGCCGCGTCATCCCCGACGAGGTCCCGGACATCACCGGCGCGGTCCGCGAATTCGCGGCCGAGGGTTGCGCGCTGATCTGCACGACCGGCGGAACGGGGCCGGCGCCGCGGGACGTCACGCCCGAGGCGATGGCGGAGGTGCTCGACAAGGAGCTCGCCGGCTTCGGCGAGCTGATGCGCTCGGCCTCGCTCGCCGTCGGCGTTCCGACCGCGATCCTCTCGCGGCAGACCGCGGGCGTCGTCGGCAAGAGCCTCGTCGTCAACCTGCCCGGGAAGCCGGCGTCGATCCGCGTCTGCCTCGACGCGATCTTCCCGGCGATCCCCTACTGCATCGACCTCGCCGGCGGGCCGTACCTCGAGGGCAACCCGGAGGTCGTCCAGGTCTTCCGGCCGAAGACGAAGTGAACCCGGCCTCGATCCCCGGCGCGAAGCCGCCGAAGGAGGGCTGCGGGCTGCCGGTGCGCAAGTCCAAGCGCTCGCGGTGGCGGACCGTCGTGCTGATCGCCGTGCACGTGGCGATCCTCGCGCACGTCGCGCACTGGTACGTGACCGGACACTCGCTCGCGCCGCTCGAACCCTCCGAGGCGCAGCAGACGATCGCGTACGGCGTCGTCAACGCGGGCTTCGTGCTGCTCATCCTCCTGATTCTGTCGACGCTCATCCTGGGTCGGTTCTTCTGCGGCTGGGCCTGCCACGTCGTCGCCTACCAGGACCTCTGCGCCTGGCTGCTCGGCAAGCTCGGCATCCGGCCGCGGCCGGTGCGCTCGCGGCTGCTCGTCTTCGTGCCGTTCGTCGCCGCCGCCTACGTGTTCCTGAAGCCGGCGGTCGCGCGGATCCTCGACGGACACGCGTTTCCCGGCTGGACGCTCGAGCTCGGCACGGAAGAGCTCTGGAAGACCTTCCCCGGGCCGTGGATCGCCACGCTCACGCTTCTGGTCGACGGGGCCCTGATCGTGTACCTGCTCGGAGCCAAGGGGTTCTGCACGTACGGCTGTCCGTACGGCGCGCTCTTCGGCGTCTCCGACCGTTTCGCGCGCGGGCGCATCCGCGTCACCGACGCGTGCGAGGGCTGCGGCCACTGCACGGCCACCTGCACGAGCAACGTCGACGTGCGGCGCGAGGTGGCGCTCTACGGGATGGTGGTCGACCCCGGCTGCATGAAGTGCACGGACTGCGTCAGCGTGTGCCCGAAGAACGCGCTCTACTTCGGGTTCGGCCCGGGGCCGGCCCAGGATCCCGAGAAGAAGCGCAAGAACCGGCGGCAGTACGATTTCACGATGGCGGAGGAGATCGCGATGGCCGCGGTCTTCGTCGCGGCACTCCTGGCGTTCACGCGCCTCTACGACCTCGTGCCGTTCCTTCTCGCCGTGGGCCTCGCGCTCATCGCAGCGCTTGCGGCGGTCGCCGGCTGGCGATTGCTGTCGAGCAAGGCCCTCGCGTTCCAGCACCACACGCTCAAGGACGCGGGCAAGCTGAAGGGCGCCGGCTTCGCGGCGGCCGCGCTCGTGCCGGCGTTCCTCGCCCTGACGCTGCACTCGGGTTTCGTGCGCTACAACGCCTGGCGCGGCGAACGGTTCTTCCACGCGGTGCGGGAGCATCCGCTGCATTCGAGCGAGAGGCGCGCGACCGTCGACCGGAGCCTCGCGTACATGCGACGCGTCGAGCGCTGGGGCCTCCTGGACAGCGTCCCGATGCGCCAGATGCTCGGATCGCTCTGGATCGAGGCCGACCGCAACGATCTGGCGGAGCCGCACCTGCGCAGAGCGATCGAGCTCGATGCCGGCAACGACATGGCGCGCCTGCGCCTGGCGGAGGTGCTGATCGTCGGCGAGCGCTTCGAGGAGGCGGTGGACCTCTTGGCCGAGATCCTCGAGCGCGATCCGCTGAACAGCACGGCGAGCCACCGGCTCGGCGTCCTCATCCTGCAGCGTCCCGATCTCGACGACGCCGTCCTCTTGTACGTCGACTACCTGATCCGCACCGGCGACCTCGAGAACGCGGAGAACGCACTCGACATGGTGCTCCAGCGGAACCCGACGAGCGCCGGCGCCCTCGAGCGCATGGAAACGATCCGCGCGGCGCGGGAGCAATAGCGTGCAGCGACGCCGCCTCGGACGCACGGACCTCGAGGTGCCGGTGATCTGCTTCGGCGCCTACGCGATCGGCGGCGGCTACTGGGGCGACACCGATGACGACGACGCGCGTGCGGCCATTCGCGCCGCGCTCGACGCGGGGATGAACGCCTTCGACACCGCGCCGGTCTACGGGTTCGGGCACTCGGAGCGCGTGCTCGGCGAGGCGCTCGCCGGGCGGCGCGACGAGGCCGTCGTCATGACCAAGGTGGGCGTTCGCTGGGAGGACCTGCGCGGCGCGGACGACTTCGAGATGCTCGACGCGACGGGCAACAAGCGGAAGGTCGAGCGCAACAGCCGGCCCGAGTCCGTGCGCGTCGAGGCCGATCAAAGCCTCGAGCGCCTCGGCGTCGACCGCATCGATCTAATCCAAGTCCACGCCCGCGATCCGCGCACGCCGGTGGCGGAGACGATGGGCGCGCTGGCCGAGCTTCGCGCCGAGGGCAAGGTGCGCGCGATCGGCGTGTCGAACTACAGCGTCGCGGACCTCGCCGAGGCGAAGCGCGCGCTCGGCGACGTGCCGCTCGCGAGCGACCAGCCGCAGTACAGCCTCCTAGCGCGCCAGATCGAAAGGGACGTGCTGCCCTGGGCGCGGGCAAACGACGTCGGCCTGCTCGTGTACGCTCCGCTCGAACAAGGTCTCCTGACGGGCAAGTTCGGTGTGGAGCGGCGCTTCGCCGAGGGGGAAGGCCGCGCCGGCAAAGCGACCTTCTCCGCCGAGAACCGCAAGCGCGTCAACACGGTGCTGCAGACCGAGGTCGCACCGATCGCGCGACGCCACGACGCAACGCTCGCGCAGGTCGTCCTCGCCTGGACCGTAGCGCAGCCTGGAGTGACCGCGGCATTGGTCGGAGCCCGCAACGCCGAGCAGGCTGGCGAGAACGCGAGCGCGGGCAGCCTGGAGCTCGATCCGAGCGACAGAAACGCGATCGAGCGCGCGTTCGCCAAGGTCAAGCTCAGCCGGCCCGCCCGCTGGCGCGGGCTGCTCGGACGGCTCTTCGCGCGAAGTCGCTGATCGGATCAAGCCCACGGTTGCCTGACCGGGATGCCGTCGGGCATGCCCGGTCTCCGATCAGGGAAACCATTCGTTCGCGAGGATGAAGTTCTTGACCGCGCCCTCACCCACGAAGCCGCTTGCGTTGCAGACCGCTTCACACGGCAGCGTCAGCCAGCCGAATTCGAAGTCGGTTCCGTCCACGCAGATAGACGTAAACGGGGGCGACTCCACTTGGCACGCCTCCGTCGCGGAAACGACGATCAGGAAGGTCACGCCGGCGGAGGCCGCCTTGCAGGCGTTGACGCCGCTCAAGCCGAGAGCGCCTTGCAACTGCGAAGCCACCACGTTGTCTCCCCATTGGGTCGTCGCGGAAACCGCGGCGAAGGCGAGCGCCGCGCGGCTCGAATCCGACATCGCGGCGGGAGGGACGTTGTTGACGACGTCCGCCCTCAATTGCGCCGCCAGGGCGACCAAGCTGATCGGATTTAGGCCCAGGTCAGCGTCATCGATGTCGCCCAGTCCGGTACCCGGCGTGAGCAGATTCAACAGGGAGGTGCCGGTCGTGATGACCGTGGCTCCCGAAGGGAGCTGGGTGACGGTTGCGCTGCTCGCGTCGTCAAAGACGACGAGCACCGACCCATTGGGCGCCCCAAGGCTCGTCACCGTGATCGTGCCGTCCAAGATCGCCGTGTGAAAGAACGAGCCACCGGAGTCCAGTTGCACGAGCTCGGAGGACCACACCATGTCCTTGAAAACGGGCAGCGCGGTGATGCCGATCGTGAAGTCGATCGCGTTGGTGAACCCGACGCCCGCGCCGAGCTGGCCGGCCTGGATGCTCGCCGGGAAGCCGATCAGGGAGCAGTCCGGCAGGATCGGGATCGAGAACGGCGAGCCGAAGCCGACACCGCCGCCGTCCGTGAGGAACGGGTTCGGAAAAGTGTCGTCGATGAGGACAACACAGCCGTCGCCTCCGGGTCCGCTGGAGATGCCGAAGAAGTCGACGACCGGCGCGGCCAGCGCGTCCTTGGTGATCGACGGGTCCCAGGGGATTCCGATCGTCGGCGTCCTGGAGCCGAGGCTGAGCACGCCGACGTTGCAGCCCGTGCCGAAGCGCTGGGCCTGTGACCCGATGCCGAAGGCGCCATCGTCCTCCCCGATCTGCATGTAGAAGGAGGCGGTGCCGGGCGTCACGAAGGACATCGTTCCCTGGCACAGGCCGCCGGAGTAACGATCGAAGCAGTCCTCCGTTCCCGTGACCGGGTCCGGGGCACCGGCGCAGGTGCCCGTGGTGGTGACCAGGAGGGGGCCCGACACGGCGTCGGTCGCGGTGTAGCCCCAGCCGAACGGGCCGTCCGCCAACGCGAAGCCCGCGGTCGAGATGTCCACCTTCATGGTGAACGAAGCCGTGGCGATGCCGTTCGGGCTGCCCGGCAGGCCGCTGAAGCTGTAGGTCGCCGCCGGCGCTCCGAGCGCACTGCACAGTCCTCTGTAATCGGGGTAGAACGAGACGTCGATGGAAGCGCCGGGGCCGCCCATGCCGGGGTCGAGGGCGGTCGTGCTATAGCCGAAGCTGAACTCGCAGACCAAACCGGTCAGGCCGCACGACTTGTGCCCCCAGTCGATGAACTCGTCGCCGATGGTGCCGATCGTGGTGAAGGTGCCGCTGAGCGCGGAGTTGTCGAAGCACGACGGAACAAGCGCGTCGGCCGCAGGGTCCAGGGTCGTGATCTCGCCCGTTGCGTAGTCCATCTTGAGGTGCGTGACCTCGCCCGGAATGCGATGCTCGGAAACCTGCGCCCAACCGGAATGAGAGAGCACCGCAAACGCCGTCATGCAAGCAAAGGGAAGCCGATTCATGTTGCGCCTTCTCTGATACGAAGCAAACCCGCTCAAAAACCGTCCGGCCGGTCCCGTCGATTCTAGAGGAGCGTCGTCAGCCCTGGGGCAAAACCTCAGGAGTCCGCTAGTGAATCCCTCTAGCCGGACGAACACCGACGGTCCTGTGGGGATCCGCAGGGTCGTTGTCGTTCCGGCGAGCGGACCGCGCGTCGAAGGCGAAGTCGCGGTAACCACCGCCACGGATCACGCGGCTGCCCGCTTCGGGTCCAACGGGGTTCTCTTCCGGGCTGACGCCGTAGAAGCCCTCGTCGTATCCGTCCATGCACCATTCCCAGACGTTGCCTACGACGTTGTGCAGCCCGAAGCCGTTCGCTCGGAACGAATCCACCGGGGCGTGTACGACGTAACCGTCGTTCAGCCAGTCGTGCTCGCTTCCGACGATTCCGGGTGGGCGCCCATACCTGTCGGCAAGGTTCGCGGCCCCGACGAGCGTCTCTTTCTCCTGCCCCGTCCACCAGGAGGACTCCGTACCTCCGCGAGATCCATACTCCCACTGCGCCTCGCTTGGGAACCCGAGCCCCATCCACGCAAGCACTTGCCTGCACTTGAGCCAGCTCACGAGCTCGACGGGGTGGAGCAAAGTAGCACCCGTGCCGAACGCATCGAGTTTCGGATCGTATTGACCATCCGGTCCGTAGCCGCTCGGGTTGTTCCCGGTGAGTCGCTTCCACTGGGCCTGGGTCAGCTCGTACTTGGAGAGGAAAAAGGCGGACAGCGTCACCTTGTGGGCAAGCTCCTCCTTCTCCACTCTTGCCTCGTAGTTGGGCTTGGAGCGATCCGTGCTCTGAGCCCCCATCCAGAAGGTCGCGCCCGGGAGCAGCACGAGGACGATCCCCGACTCCTCCGTCAGCTCGAGGCCTCCGGTGTCCTCATTTCGCAAGGGCTCATCGCCCGACAGCACGTGCCAGAATTCCCAGAGACCCGTGTTCGCATCCGGTCCGATCGGGACCAGCCCCATCTGGACGGACAGTTCCAGGTCCGGGTAGCGTGCCGCGATGGCCGGACCGGCCGCTTCCCATCGGTGGCGGAATTCCCCTCCTTCCGCAAAGCCGGCCTTCAGCCGCTCCGCCGCGGCGATGCGCCGGCCCATGCCCCACCCGTGCTCAACGCTCAGCCCGCTGCCCATCAGGCCCGTCTCCGGGTCGCTGAGGTCCTCGATCATCCGCACCAATTCGGACAACTGGCCGTGCCACCAGTCGTCCGCGTCGTTGGCGAATCGAAGCGATCGTTCCAAGGACGTCTCTTCCGAAGTCAACGCGCGCGATTCCAGCTCCGCGAGCATCGCATAGTGTCCCGGATAGTCCTCCTCGCGGCCCCGCAGAGTCGCGACCAGCCCGTCGGCCGCCTTCATCCAGTCGCGCAGATCCTGCAGCCTCTCCGGATGCGGCGGCCAAAGCGACCGTGCGTCCGCTACCTGCCTTTCGTAGTCGCGGAACGCCGAGAGCCCCAGCACGCCGTGGCGCTGCCGCTCCGACTCGTCGCGCTCTTTCTTGAGCCAGAAGGAACTGATGCTGAGAACGGCGACGACCGTCACGAGCGCCACCGTCGACGTCGCCGCAAGAGTGCGATTGCGCCGCACCCACTTGCGGAGCTCCACGATCGGGCCGGTCCTATAGGCGCTCACGACGCGATCCTCCAGGAACGCCCGAAGGTCCTCCGCCAGCTCGCCCATGTCCGCGTAGCGGTCCGCGGCGTCGCGACGCATCGCCTTCTCGCAGATGGCGGCAAGCTCCGCGGGCGTATCCGGAGCCAGCTCCAGCACCGGTGTAGGCGGCCCATGCATCACCGCGGCCAGGATCGTGTGGGGGGACGGCCGGCTCCCAGGCCGCAAATAGGGCAGTTGACTCGTGAGGAGGTGGTAGAGCATAGCGCCCAGCGCATACACGTCCGAACGCGCGCCCACTTCATCCACCCTCCCCTCGGCCTGCTCCGGAGGCATGTAGAAGGGTGTGCCCACAACGGTGCCGTCCATCGTCACCACGGGTGAGTCCAGGCCGCTTTCCTTCGCGTCTCCGCGGTCGGTCACAAGCTCGGAGAGAGAAATGCTCGTGTCCGCGCCGAGCCGAAGGTTGCGCGAGTCCTCCCGACCCTCCACCCGGGCGAGCCCCCAGTCCATGACGTAAACTTCGCCGTACTTCCCGACCATCACGTTCGCGGGTTTGAGATCGCGATGGACGACTCCCTTGTCGTGGGCGAAAGACATCGCCTCGCAGACTTTGAGGAGCACGCCCAGAGCGCGGGGGGTCGTCCACCCCTCCTTGCCATCGTGGACGAGCTCGAACACGCGCTTGAGGTCGATTCCTTTGACCAGGCGCATCGTGAAATAGACGCGACCCTCGGAGTCGACGCCGAGCTCGTGGACAGGGACCACTCCCGGGTGATCGAGTTGTCCCGTCACTTGTGCCTCGTCGATGAAGCGTGTGAGTCTCTCGGTGGCGACCTCGGGCACGCCTCCACTTCCGGCCGTGGGCCCGTTGCCGAGAATCACCTTCATTGCGAGATTCCGGCGGAGATCCGAGTCAAAGACCTTCAGTACGGAACCCATGCCGCCGCGCCCAACCTCCCCTTTGAGCACGTATCGGGAGCCGCTGACGCTCTGTGACTGGAGCTTCTTGAGCCTCTCCCAGGTCGTGGCCGTCCGGTGTTCAAGATCTACATCGGGTTCCCCTTCGGTCTGGAACGACCGCGTGAGGCGAGCCGTGAGCTCGCTTTCCGTTTCGGGCAGCTCAGGCTCCGGCTTGCTCTCTTTGCCCGGTGCGGGCGGGTCGTCCTGGCTCATGTGGACATTCTAGCGCCGGCCGCCATCGGCTCCGCTCGAGGTACAGGACCACCGTGTTCCACCGCCACGTTGCCGGCGCGATGGAGCGCATCGACAAGCCGGACTCGCTCGTCGACGAGGCAGTTTTCCTTCACGAGAGCAGCCCGTCATTCAACAAGTTCACTCATGGACCGTCGAAGCGCAGCGTCGAGGGGCCGCATCTCCATTTTTTTCTGGGTGTTGCTGATCCGCGGGAACGCTCCTCCCCGCGTTCGCTACCGCGCGGGAGGAACGGGCCTCCCGCCTCTCACCCTTCGACGAAATAGGAGATCACGACTTGAAAGACCCTTGCCTCAAGCCCACCCGGCCCGTGGGAGCTCTCGCCCTGCTCGCGCTCGCATCCCCTCTGACCGCCCAGAACCTGCTCACGATCGAGGCCCGGGACGACAAGCCCGGCCCGGTCGAGGCGCTCGTCGAGGCCCGCGACGCGACCGGCGGCGTGCTCGATTCGACGACGATCTTCTGGGACGCCGACGACGACGGGTGGCGCTCGCTGCCCGTCGGCGGCTTCGCGCTGCCCACCGGCACGACGACCGTGCGCGTGACCTACAAGAACGACTTCGGTCCGCGCGACCTCTTCATCGACTTCATCTCCGTCGACGGCAACGTGTGCGACGGACCGGACTTCCGCGCGGACGGCGGACCGGATCCCTCCTTCCCCGGTGCCAACGAGACGATCCTCGACGGGCGCAGCGTCGCCGACCTCGGCAACCAGGACGACTGGGTCGAGTACACGGTGGCTCCGCTGCTCAGCATCGAAGCCCGCGACGACAAGCCGGGGCCGGTCGAGGCGCTGGTGGAGGCGAAGGACTCCGGCGGCGCGGTTCTCGCTTCCTCGACGATCCTCTGGGACGCCGACGACAACGGCTGGCGCTCGCTGCCGGCCGGCGGGATGACGCTCCCGATCGGAACGGCGCGCGTCCGCGTGACGTTCAAGAACGACTCCTTCACGCCGGGCGATCCAGACCTCGACCGCAACCTCTTCATCGACACCTACGAGGTCTCCGGCTTCACGCACGAGGCGGAGGACTACTGCGTCGACGGCGGCGCCGGAGTCGGCGTCGTCGACGGTCGGACCGTCGCCGACCTGGGAAACCAGAACGACTACGTCGAGTACGAGCTCGCCCTCGCGAAGCAGACGATCCGCCTCGGGAGTCCGGCGAACCCCTTCGGGTTCCGGCGCGGCGACACGCCGCCGATCATCGGCGAGACGTGGGACCCGCTCGTGACGACCTTCCAGTCGGGAGCCATCCTCGCGGTGGTGGCGGTCTCCGGCGGGCCGACGAACATCCCGCTCGGCGGCCCGGGGACGCTCCTGTGCGACCCGACGCTCGCGCCGCTGGCGGTCCTCGGCGCGCCCGGCGTCAACTTCGCGATCCCGATCCCCGAGGTGTGCATCTTCGTGGGTCAGGGGCTGTGCACGCAGGGAGTGTCGGTCGACGCCTTCGGAGCGTTCGCCTTCGCGAACGCGCTCGACATCGTGATCGGTAGCCACTGAGAGGAGGCCGATCGCGGGGGGACGGCGCCACACCGTCCCCCCCCTGCTATTTTCTCTGCATGGCCGAAGCGGGCGAGGTCACCCAGCTCCTGCGGCGCGCCGAGAGCGGCGACGAGTCCGCGGTCGAGCGCTTGATCCCCCTGATCTACGACGAGCTCAGGGCCCTCGCGTCGCGCCAGCTCGACGCCGAGCGCCGGGACCACACGCTCCAGGCCACCGCGCTCGCCCACGAGGCCTACCTGAGGCTCACCGAGCAGAAGGAGACACGTTGGACGAACCGCTCGCACTTCTTCGCGCTCGCGGCCACCTCGATCCGGCGGATCCTGATCGACTACGCGCGGGCGCGCGCGGCCGAGAAGCGCGTCGAGGGAAGGGAGCGGGTTGCGTTCGAGGGCGTCGAGCGCCTGCTCACGCACGAACCGCGGCAGCTCGTCGAGCTCGACGAAGCGCTGGAGCGGCTGGCGCGGTTCGACGCCCGCAAGGCGCGCGTCGTCGAGCTGCGCTTCTTCGGCGGGCTGGACGTCGGCGAGGTGGCGCGGGTGCTCGACGTCTCGACGCCGACGGTCAAGCGCGACTGGAGCGCGGCGCGGGCCTGGCTGCAGGCCGAGATGCGGAAGGAGCCCGACGCTGAACCCTGACGAGTGGCGCGCCGTCGAGGAGGCCTTCCACCACGCGGTCGGGCTCGCGCCCTCCGAACGCGAAGCCTACGTCGGGAAGCTGGGAACCGAGCGACCGGACGCGGTCCCGCTGCTCCGCTCCATGCTCGAGGCGCACGACGCGGACGAATCGCCGCTCGACGACGACGCGCCTGGAAACGCGTTTCGCGAGAAGCTCGCCAGCGAATCCGACCTGGCGGCGCCCACGATGATCGGGCGCCGCTTCGGCTCGTACCGGCTCGTCGACGTGATCAACGTGGGCGGGATGGGCACGGTGTACCTGGCGCGCCGCATCGACGATCCGGACACGCGTCCCGTGGCGATCAAGCTCCTGCGCGGCTACCTCGGCAAGGAGACACAAGAGCAGTTCGCGCGCGAGCGCCGCGCGCTCGCGCAGGTCGAGCACCCCAACATCGCCCGGTTGATCGACGGCGGGCGGACCGCGGGCGGCTCGCCGTATCTCGTGATGGAGTACGTGCGGGGAGAGCCGATCGACTGGTGGTGCAGGGGGCGCTCCGTAAGCGAGCGGCTCGCGATCTTCAAGAAGGTCTGCGCCGCGGTTCACCACGCTCACCGAAGCCTGGTCATCCACCGCGACATCAAGCCTTCCAACGTGCTCGTCAGCATCGACGGCGAGCCCAAGCTGCTCGACTTCGGCATCGCGAAGATCCTCGAGCCGGACGCCGAGGTCACGGCGACCACGCGCCGGTTCTTCACGCCGCAGTTCGCGAGCCCGGAGCAGGTCTCCGGCGAGCGCGTGACCACGTCGAGCGACGTGTACTCGCTGGGCGTCCTGCTGTTCGTGCTCCTGACCGGAAAGAAGCCGTTCGACGCCGGCACCGGATCGACCCACGAGCTCGTGCGCCGGATCTGCGAGGAAGAGCCGCCGCGTCCGAGCGCGGTCGCGCCGCCCGACCTGCGGCGCCGCCTCGCGGGCGACCTCGACAACATCGTGCTCAAGGCCCTGCGCAAGGAGCCCGAGCTCCGCTACCCGTCGGCGGACGAGCTGAGCGCGGACCTCCAGCGGCACCTGGACGGCCGGCCCGTCGAGGCGCGGAAGCCGACGGCCGCGTACCGGTTCGTCAAGTTCGTGCGGCGCAACCGCGCCGCCTGCGCGGCGGGCCTGGTGGCGATCCTCGCGGCGATCGGTGGCGTCGCGGCCACCAGCGTGCAGGCGGGCAAGGCGGAGCGCGCGGCCTCGGTGTCGCACGAGGCGATCGAGGTCATGTCGCTCCTGCTCAGCGCGTTGGATCCGAACCGCCGCGCCGAGATCTCCGCGGTCGACGCGCGCGACCGCGTCACGCGCGCGGAGGCCCTTCTCCGGGACGCCGACTTCGACGCGCTCGACGCGGGCTTCCGGATCGAGCTCCTGTCGTCCCTGGTGGAGCTGTGCATAGGACTCGAGCTCGAAGACCGGAAGCGACACTGGGCGCGCGAGCTGCTCGAGCTGGAAGA
The DNA here is from genome assembly GCA_028278425.1 of Planctomycetota bacterium. Classification (GTDB taxonomy): domain Bacteria; phylum Planctomycetota; class UBA1135; order UBA1135; genus JANQEJ01. The sequence goes on from JANQEJ010000284.1 coordinate 19,435, forward strand.
GGAGGCCCTGACCGCGGACGATCCGAAGTACGCCCTCGATCGGATCGCGTACGGCACGGTTGGCCTCCCGCTCGAGGAGCAGCTCGAGCTCCGGCGGACGTTGCACGAAGAGCTCTCGGCGACGTTCGCGGCACCACACGAGGTGCTGGCGGAATCGCTGCGCTCCCTCGGCGGCGCGCAGCGGAGCGTACGGCTCTACGAGCAGGCGGTGGAGAGCCACGCTCAGGCGGTCGCAACGGCGCGCGCCCTGGATCCGCCGCAGCCGCGCGTCCTGGTCAACTGCCTCAACTACTACGGCGCTCGGCTCTGGGACCTCGACCGGTACGCGGAGGCGGAGGTCATCCTGCGGGAGGCCACCCAGACGGTGACCGAGGCCGGCGTCGGGGACTCCTACGAGTCCGTGAGGGCGTGGAGCCTCCTCGGCTCGTTCTATCAGGACCGCGCCCGCTTCGACGAGGCGCACGAGGCGTGGGGGAAGGCGATCCAGATCCTGCGGAGACTCCTCCCGGCGGACCACCCGGGCCTCGCCGTGGCGGTCAGCGAGCACGCGCTGCTGCTCAAGGACATGCGTCGCTACGACGAGGCCCTGGTGGCGGCGCGCGAGGCGCTCGAGAACGCCGACCGCTATGGCGCGATCTTCTACCGGAGCATCCAGGCGCGCATCAACCTGGCGAAGGTGCTGGCGGACCGGGGCGACTACGGCGAGGCGGAGTCGGTGGCGGAAGAGGCCGTCGAGATGATGCGCGACGAAGAGCGGGACTGGCCGATTCGGCTCCCCGTCACCCTGACGCTGCTCGGGCGCGTCCGGAACTTCCTGGGCAAGCACGCCCAGGCGGTCCCGCCGCTCGAGGAGGCGATCGCGCTCCAGGAGCGGTTCGGTCAGACCGACTGGGAGGCCGCCAAGACGCGCAGCATCCTCGGCGACGCGCTCTCCAACGTGGGCGAGCTCGACCGGGCGGAGGCACTCCTGCTCGAGAGCTTCGACGTCATCGCGGCGGACCGCGGCGAGGACCACCACCGCACCGTCGAGGCGGCGGAGCGCGTCATCGCGCACTTCGAGCGGCGCGGGATGTCCGCGGAGGCGGCGCGCTGGCGGGAGAAACTCTGAGCTAGATCCCCTGCTTCTTCAGGAAGCGGTGCGTGAGATACCGCCCCAGCACGCGGAAGAAGACGTTGCCGCTGAGATAGTTGTGCGTGATCGAGATCGTGTCGTCGAGCGAGAGGACCTGGTGCATCCACAGCGACGGGATGAAGATCATCTCGCCGGGGTGCACGACGCCGGTGACGTACTTCACCTTGGCCAGCCGCGGCCATCTCTCCAGGTCCGGCGCGTCGACGTCCGTGCCCGCGACGTAGCCGCCGTTCTGGCGCGTCTCGAGGTACACGTGCCGACGGTACTCGGGTGCCACGAAGATCCACTGCTTGCGGCCGACGATCTGGGCGTTCCAGGAGTGCGAGCCCCACAGGTCGTAGTGCAGCTTCGTGAAGGCGCCCTTCGGTCCGATCAGAACGCCGTGCGGCTCGGGCAGGACGTCGAACGGAAAGCGCTTGGTGTAGAACCAGTCTGTGCCGAAGTGCTCCGGCACCTCGTAGTACCGCTGTAGGTCCGGGCGCGTTTCCTTGTAGTACCAGCCCTCCATGTAGAGCGGCGGCTTCCCCTCCTCGCCCGCGCCGAGCTCGTGCATGCGGTCGACGTACTCGCCGAGCGGCATGTAGCGCTTCTCGCCGAAACAGCGCCCCACCGGGACCTCCGCGTCGCCGTAGTGCTCGCGGAAGAAGTCGGTGCTCCACTCCTTCATCGCGGGCCAGTCGTCGATCAGGCCCTCGAGGATCACCGGCCGCGGGTTCCGGTGGAACTCCTCGTAGAACTCCGCCGGCGAGGGGCGGCGCAGGCGCTCGATGTCGCCCAGGCAGCGGACCTGGTTCGCGGGCGCGGGCTTGGCCGGGGTCATCGGCATCGGAGCGTCTCTATCGGCACGACCGCGCCCGAAACTACGGACAGCCGGGAATCGCGTCGCCGATGCGCACGCGCAGGCCGTCGGTCAGCTCCAGGAAACCGGCGAGCGGGCCGCCGGCGAAGTTCACGCCGGCGCACTGGACGTTCAGATGGGTTCCCTCCAGCGAGGGCTGGCTCGGAACGGGCGTCGCGTAGGTCGCGACGCCGCTTCCGTCGCTCGTCGTCGTCGCGACGAAGGCGCCGACGCCGGGCGGGCCGCCGAACCACTGGGTGCAACCGCCGCCGAGCGAAAGGGAGCCGTCGAGCGCGCTCGCGACCAGGACGTGCGGTTGGCCGGGGACGTTCCCCGAGGAGCCCAAGCCGAAGGTGGAGTTGCCGATCGTCGCCCGGGCCGGGTTGCCGGTGGCGTAGAGGGTCGGCGGCGAGCCGGACGCGGCGCAGCCCGGCCCGAGGTATTCGTTGTAGAGCCCCTCCGGCACCTGAGCCGACACGGCGAGGGAGCTCAGGCCGGGGCCGGGATCGTGCTGCCCCAGGTCGACCGAGCCGGCTACCGGCGCGGCGTCGCTGTCGAACCAGAAGTTGTAGAGCGTGTTCCAGCGCAGCGGGTTGTCGGCGGTCGAGTACGTCACCGCGGTCGGTCCCACGCTCACCGACCAGTCGTTGCCCGGGTCGTCGTCCACGTCGTGGAAGCCCGCGTCGAAGATCCGCGCGCCGTCGCAGATCGGGATCGCGAAGGAGCCGACGCCGCGGTCGTTGTCGCGGTTGTGGACGGCGTACTCGTAGCGGTACTTGCCCTCGACCGGGCCCGTCACCTTGACGCCGACGTACACGCGGCCGTCGTCGTTGCCGTTCTTCGCCGAGCTCACGGTCGCGCCCACCCAGCGGTTCAGCACCGAGCCCTGGATCATCGGACCCGACGAGGGAGTGGACCACTCGAACCCGTTCCAGAACGGAGCGAACCGGCGGCTGCCCCAGTTGTTCTCGCGGTCCGCTTCCGGCTCGCCGCGGACGACGTACTGGGACTGGTAGTAGAAGGTCGCGCCCGAGACGTCCAGCTCCTGGTCGCTGACGTTGATGCGGTGCCCCACGGGGTTCAGCGCCTGCGCCATCGCGAACGTCAGGCTGCGGAGGCCGTCGCAATCCGCGGGCGGCGCGACCGCGGGCTCTCCCATGTCGAAGTGCGAGCAGAACTTGCTCCACTCGCCGAGCCAGGGGTCGATCTCGTCCGGCGGACCCAGCCAGTAATGGTCGCCGTTCGTGGTGGTACTGTAGGTGTCCGAGCAGCCGAGGCCGAGCACGGATCCGCCGCCTCCGGGAGGCTCCTGGCACGTGTCGCAGAAGCTCGAGGTCTGCGCGTTGAAGGCGTGCTTGACGTAACTGCGGTCGGAGATCTGCTCCATGCGCCCGTCGAGCTCCCGCGCGACCAGGAAGGCGATGAAGGGATGGTCCTCCTGCATCGGCGCGAGCCACGTCACCTTGACCGTGCCCTTGTTGCAGACGGTCACGGTGAGGGCGAAGCCGTTGTTGCCGAACGGGAACGAGCCCTCCCGTCCGAGCGCCTCGACCTTGGGCATCGACGCCATCTGGACGTCCAGGCCGGGGATCTCGTTCGCTTGGGAGGCGCCCACCGACGCAAGGCCGGGAAGCGCGACGAGGGTGAGAAGCTGAAGCCGTTTCATTTTCGCTACGGGCATCCGGGGATGGCGTCGCCCAGCCGGACGCGCAGGCCGTCGGTCAACTCGAACACGCCGGCGAACGGGCCGCCCGACGGATTGACGCCGGCGCCCTGGACGTTGACGTGGGTGCCCTCGAACGAGGGCGAGCTCGGCACCGGCGCGGCGTAGCTCGCCACGCCGCCGGCGTCGCTCGTCGTCGCGGCGAGGATCACCGCGCCCGACCCGAGGCCGCCGCCGAACCACTGCGTGCACCCGCCGCCGAGCGCGACGGAACCGTCGAAGGCTCCCGCGACGAGCACGTGCAGTTGGCCGGGCACGTTGCCGGAGGAGCCGATCCCAAACGTCGGGTTGCCGAGCGTCGCCTGCGCCGGGTCACCGGTCGCGTAGAGGCTCGGCGCCGCGCCGGCGGCGCACCCGTCGCCGAGGAACACGTTGTACAAGCCCTCGGGCGTCGGCACCGACACCGCGAGCGAGCTCAAGCCCGCGCCGGGGTCGTGCTGGCCGAGGTCGACCGATCCGCTCACCGGCGCCGCGTCGCTGTCGAACCAGAAGTTGTAGAGGCTGTTCCAGCGCACGGGGTTCGTCGCGGTGGAGTAGGTCACCGCGGTCGCCCCGACGTTGACGCTCCAGTCGTTGGCCGGATCGTCGTCGATGTCGCGGAAGCCGGCGTCGAAGATCCGCGCGCCGCTGCAGATCGGGATCGAGAAGGACCCGACGCCGCGGTGGTTGTCGCGGTTGTGGACCACGTATTCGTAACGGTAGCGGCCTTCGGTAGGACCGGTGACCTTGACCGCGACGTAGACGCGGCCGTCGTCGTTGCCGTTCTTCTCCGAGCCGATCGTCGCGCCGTCCCACTGCAGGAGCACGCTCCCCTCCTGCATGAAGCCGATGCTCTGCGCCGCCCAGATCTGAAAGAGCGGCGACCAGCTCGGGATGAACTCCTTCGAGCCCCAGTTGTTCTCGCGGTCGGCCTCCGGCTCGCCGCGCACGACGTAGTAGGCCTGGTAGAAGTACCGCGCCGTGGGCTCGCTCAGCTCCTGGTCCGTGACGTTGATGCGGTGGCCGACCGGGTCGAGCGCGTCCGCCATCGCCACGGTCAAGCTGCGGAGGCCGTCGCAGTCCTGTGGCGGCGACACAGCGGGCTCGCCGCGGTCGAAGTGCGAGCAGTTCCTGTCCCACTCGCCCAGCCAGGGGTCGATCTCCGACGCCGGGCCGAGCCAGTAGTTGTCGCCGTTGTTCAGCACGCTGTAGGTGTCCGAGCAGCCCAGGCCGAGCACCGATCCCCCACCGCCGGGGGGCTCCTGGCAGGTGTCGCAGTAGTCGTCGGTCAGCGCGAAGAAGCCGTGCTTCACGTAGCTGTAGTCGGAGATCTGCTCGAACCGCCCGTCGAGCTCGCGCGCGATCAGGAACGAGATGAAGGGGTGGTCCTCCAGCATCGGCGCGAGCCACGGCACCTTGACCGAGCCCTTGTTGCAGGCGGTGCTCGCGAGGGCGATCCCGTTGTTGCCGAACGGGTACGTGCCCTCGTGGCCCAGCGGCTTGAGCTGGTCCATCTTGCCGAGGGCCACGTCGGTGCCCGGGATGACGTTGGCCTGCGCGGCGGCCGCGGACGCGAGGACGACGAGAGCGAGGGGCGCTTTCATGCGCCCAATGTTACCCCCCTGCGTCCCAGACGAGGTGGACCAAGGTCTCCCCGGGCTTCGGGTCAGGCTCCGCCTCGGCGGTGAACACGCGCAGACGCCCTTCCGCGAGGGCGAAGAGCGGAATCGCGTGGTCGCCGTGACGTTCTCGAAAGGCCGCGTAGTCGAACTCTTCGGTGAGCGGCGTCGCCTTCACCACCGCGCCGGCGCGGTAACGCGCGTTGAGATCCCAGAAGGAGAGCCCTTTTTCAAAAAGGACACGGCCGCGCAGGTGGGCGGACATCTCCTGGCCGGCGGCGGCCTCCTCCGGGGACGGGGCGAGCTGGTACACCTCGGAGCGGCCGAAGGTGGACGTGAACTCGAGCGCGGTCAGGGCGTTGACCTCGTCGTTCGACGTCATCGCCAGGATCCTCCCGATCCCGCCCAGGTCGCAGCCGTGCAGCTCCTCCGAGAGCACGTTGCCGTGCCAGACCGGGAGGCCCTCCAGGCGGGCCGCGCGGACGTTCTCGCGATTCGTGTCCACGAGGAGCACGTCGAACCCCTGATCGCGCAGCACCGCCGCGACCGCGCGGCCCCACCCGTGCGCGCCCACGATGAGGACGCCCTCCGGGTGCGACCGGGACAGTCCGAGCAGGCGCGCGAGCGGCCCCGCGGTCAGCCCGTACACGGCCACGGTGGCCACGATGACGAGGAACATCACGGAGACCAGGCGCTCGGGCTCGGGATAGAGGCTCTGCTCGAGCTCGATCGCGAAGACCGAAGCCACCGCGGCGGCGACGATGCCGCGCGGCGCCATCCAGGAGACGAAGACCTTCTCGCGCCAGCTCAGCCCGGTCCGCAGAGTGGCGACGAACACGCTCGCCGGACGCACGACCAGGATCAGGAGCCCGACGAAGAGGAAGCTCTGCAGGTCGGGCTGCAGGAACGCCGCGGCGGGGACCCGCGCGGACAGCAGGATGAAGAGCGACGAGATCAGGAGCACCCGCAGGTTCTCCTTGAACTCGAGGATGTGCTCGATCGCCACGAAGCGCTGGTTGGCGAGCACGACGCCCATCACGGTCACCGCCAGGAGCCCGGTCTCGTGCAGGACGGCGTTGGACGCGACGAAGGAGGCGATGCCGAGCGCCAGCGCCACGGGATTCTGCAGGTAGTCGGGCACCAGGAAGCGGCGCATCAGGAGGACCAGCGCGCCGGCGGCGAGCGCGCCGAAGAGGCCGCCGACGATCGCCGCCGTCAGCGCGCCCGCGACGGCGGCGAAGACGGCCTGCTCGGCGTCGGCGAGCACGATCCCGCGGAACACGAGCACGGCCACGATCGCGCCGATCGGGTCGTTGACGATCCCCTCCCAGCGGATCACGGCGGCGACCGAACCGCTCGGCCGCACGTGGCGCAGGAGCGGCAGGATGACGGTCGGCCCGGTGACGATCAGGATCGCTCCGAGGAGCAGCGCGAGCCCCGGCTCGAAACCGAGGACGTAGTGCGCGGCGAGCGTCACGCCGCCCCAGGTCAGCGGCGCGCCAAAGAGGATCAGGTTCCGCGTCGCGGCGCGCACGCCGGCGAGCTCGCGAAACCGCAGCGACATCCCGCCCTCGAGCAGGATGACGGCCACCGCAAGCGACACGACGGGGAACAGCGCGTCGCCGAAGAGCTCATCGGGATCGAGCCATCCCGTCGCCGGTCCGGCCAGAAAGCCGATCAGGAGCAGGAGCAGGATCGACGGCAGGCGCAGCTTCCACGCCAGGAGCTGCGCGGCGACGCCGAGCACAAGGATGGCGGCAATGCCGACCATGGGCGCGCAAAGCTAAGCAGATGGACGGTCCAACGGAAAGGGGGGTGGGGTCGGGCGCGCAGCTAATGATCCGCTCTGCGAGAATGCTAACGACCCCGTGCAGCCCCTGCGCGCCCTCGCCGCACGAGGAGGGATGTGACCAGGCCGGTCACTACCAGCACCGTGACGAGCGGCAAGGCCTGGAAGGCGAGCATTGGACCCGTACCTTCGTTCGAGTCGATTCGCGCACCTGCCGGCTCGGGGAAGCCCGCGAACAGGTGTACAGCTCCCGTTGAAGAGATACACCGCCCCCGCCGCGGCAACGGCGACCAACGCGTCGGTGTCTCTTGGACCCCCGACAATCACGTTGTTGCCGGCGGTCGCGATGGCTTGGCCGAAACCGTCGGTCGTGGTGATGGTTCGCCGTCCCCGCGATTCTGGTACTGGTGCCACACGATCGTGCCGCATCCACGAGTTTCCCGGGGATGGTCCGGTTCATTGTGTCCACTCGAGATCCTGAAGTCGGGTGCGGTCGCATGCGTGAGCGAGGGAGTCAATTTCACCGAGAAAGAGTGTCGATTTGTGCGGTCATCATCGTGGTGTACGACAGAGGGCTGTGAGGACGCGCAGACATGGACCGACGGGAGGGAGTCCCAACCCAGGGCGTTGCAGCGATGACTTGATCGTCAGTGTCCGGTCGCGTGACGGCGTGTGGAGCCATGGCGGAAGGGCACCGTACACGAACATCGGAATCGCCTTGGTGGAGTTCCCGATAGCGGTGGCGCCGAACTATGTCTTGGCCGAGCGCGTGGCGTTGGTCTTTTCGAGCACCGATCTGGCCCCACTCACCGTTCACGGTCGGGTGCTGTCTGCAGGGCAGGACGAACACGGGCGCCACTACCTCTTTGAACTGAGCGCCCAGGGTGAGGAAACGTTGCTCGCTCGCAGCCGGCAGGCCTTTCGCGTTCGCCCTATCGCTCGCTCGCCGATACACGTCACGCTGCACGGGCAGCAGAGCCAGCACACGGCAACAGGCACGATGGAGGACATCTCGCTGTCCGGCATTGGGATACTGCTTGCGCTTGCGGCGGAACAGAAGCTCTACAGCGACTGGTCGGTCGATCTGTCTTTTCCCCTACCGGGAGACCCAGCGCCAGTCGAGCTAGCGGGACTCGTGCGCCATCGGCGTATGCATGGCGGACAGATCCGATATGGCATTGAGTTCGACGCGCAGCGCAGTCCCGACTTCAGGGCCCAGACTCAGAAGGTCAACGCCTATGTCCTTCAACGGCAACGCGAGACCATGCAGCAGCTCAGAGCCGCACGAGACCAGCACACGCCGGACCCGTAATCCGTTGACAGGCGCCGCTAATTCGTTGTGACATCCGGCTGGAAGTGCAGTCGACGGCGCAGGATCTGCTGGAGCAGGAAGTGACCGAGCACCTGGGCCGACGGCGCTACGAGCGACAGGGATCGGAGAAGAAGGGGTACCGAAACGGCTGCGGCAAGTCGCGCAAGGTGTCGCTTTCCTGCGGCACGATCGAGGTCCGCCGCCGCCGAGCGCGCGACCTGGAAGAGCGTTTCGAGAGCCGGATCCTGCCAAGAAAGGAGCCCACCACCTGACGCGGCGGCGGGCTCCCTGCCCTGGATGCCTCCCTGGGGCTAGGGGCAGTCGGAGATGGCGTCGCCGAGGCGGACCCGCAGACCGTTGGTCAGGTTCGCAAGCCCGGCGAACGGACCGCCGAGCTCGAAGCCGGCGCCTTGGAAGTTGGCGTGCGTGCCCTCGAAGGACGGTGAGCTCGGCACCGCGAAGTTGTAGGTCGCCACGCCGGACCCGTCGGTCGTCGTCATCGCGAACACGAACGCTCCGGAGCCGATGCTCCCGGCGAACCATTGCGTGCAGCTTCCGCCGAGGGCCACGCTGCCGTCCGCCGAAGCGGCCACGACGAGGTGCGGCTGGCTCGGGTCGTTGCCGGAGGACTCCAAACCGAAGTTCGGGTTGCCGAGCGTCGCCTGCGGCGGGGAGCCGATGGCGTACAGCAGCGGGAAGTCACCGGAGGCGCAGCCGTCGCCGAGATAGACGTTGTAGAGCCCCTGCGGCGTCGAGGTACTGACCGAGAGCGTGCCCGTGCCGCCGAGACCGCCGGCGAACTGCACGAGGTCGGCCGAGGCGGTGACCGGCGCGGCGTCGCTGTCGAACCAGAAGTTGTAGATCGTGTTCCACCGGAGCGGGTTGCCCGTGGTCGAGAAGTCGATCGACGTCCCGTTGACCGCGATGTTCCAGTCGTTGACCGCCTCGTCGTCGATGTCGCTGAAGCCGGCGTTCAGCACGCGCGCGTCGGGGCACACCGGGATCGAGAAGGACTCGATGCCGCTGTAGTTGTCGCGGTTCTGGACCGCGTACTCGTAGCGGTAGAGCCCCTCGACCGGGCCGGTGACCTTCACCCCGACGTAGATGCGGCCGTCGTCGTTGCCGTTCTTGACCGACGTGACCGTCGCCCCGGACCAGCGGTTCAGGACGGAGCCGTTGGCGAACGTGCTCGTCGAAGGCGTGCTCCACTTGTTCCCGTTCCAGCTCGGGTTGAACTTCCGGCTGCCCCAGTTGTTCTCGCGCTCGAGCTCCGGCTCGCCGCGGATGACGTAGTAGCCCTGGTAGTAGAAGTCCCCGGAAACCAGGAACTCGGAGTCAGGGATGTTGATCCGGTGGCCCACCGGGAGCAGCGCCTGGGCCATCGGAACGGTCAGGCTGCGGACGCCGTCGCAGTCCTGCGGCGGCGAGACCGCCGGCTCGCCCATGTCGAAGTGCGAGCAGAACCTGCTCCATTCGCCGAGCCAGGGGTCGATCTCCTGCGGCGGAGCGAGCCAGTAGTTGTCCCCGTTGTTCGTGATCCCGTAGGTGTCCGAACAGCCGAGGCCCAGCACGTCGCCGCCGCCGAAGGGGGGCTCCTGGCAGGTGTCGCAGAAGTTGTCGGTCAGCGCGAAGAAGCCGTGCTTGACGAAGCTGTAGTCGGAGATCTGCTGGAAGCGACCGTTGCTCTCGCGCACGACGAGGAACGCGATGAACGGGTGATCCTCTTGCATCGGCGCTTCCCACGGGACCTTGACCGAGCCCTTGTTGCAGGACGTCGTCGCCATCGCCACGCCGCTCACTCCGTTGGGAAAGGCGCCCATCCGGTCCATCGCCGAGATCAGATCCATCTTGGCGAGAGAAACGTCGGTTCCGGGGATCTCGTTCGCCTGTGCAAACGCGACGTCGCCGAGCGCAACGGTGGCTACGAAGGCAGCAAGTGAAGCCAGCCTGATCATGAGGAAGTTCTTTCCGAGATGGGGCCAGGGGGGGCCGGGAGCGATGAGGACCACGGGGGGGGTGACTCATTGCAACCGGGGCCACCAGGGCGAGCAAGGCGGAAACCTCGGATCGACCGTATGGAGAGAGTGAAGCAACCCTCATCATGAGGATCGTGAGGCTCGCCTGGCCGTTCCGCCCGTTCGGGCTCGCCGGACTCCTCCTCGCCGCGTGCGCCGCTCCACGGGACCTTCCGGTGGAACACGTCATTACGTTCGACGGGGAAGGCGACCCGGTGGTTCCGCGCGAAGGCGTGCTGCGTCACGTTTCGTCGTTCCGGCGCGCCGAGCGCGAGGAGTACCACGACCACGTCGAGCTCATGCTCGAAGCCATGCTGGCGGGCGCGCCGCGGGCTCCGGACGGCCGCCGCCGCGTGCTGATCTTCCTGCACGGCGGCCTGAACCGGCTGAACTATTCCTCCGGTCGCTCCACCGAGCTGCGCGATCCGATCCTCGTGGACGGGTCCTGGCCGATCTTCCTGCAGTGGGACTCGTCGCTGCTCTCGTCCTACGCGGACCATCTGTTCTTCGTGCGCCAGGGGGAGGACTGGGGCGGCTTCGGCGTGCCGCTCTTCCCCCTCTACCTCGCCGGCGATCTCGGGCGTGGCATCGCCAACCTGCCGCTCGTCGCGGTGTCGCAGTCGAGCTCGTTCTTCAAGAGCCTGCCGGGCATCCTGGTCGGCGAGCAGCGGGCGATGGGCCGCGTGCTGGACCGTCTGGGCCTGCCGGATCCTTCCGGGCTCTTCGCGGAGGCGGGGGAGACGGCCGAGTTCGACCCGGTCGACGCGGAGGGCGAAGTGGTCCCGATCGACATCTGGGTCGGCGAGGACACGCAGTCCGGGCTCGGGTTCACGCTCGACCTCCTGTCCCGCACGGTGACGTATCCGATCAAGCTCCTCCAGGAACCCTTCCTCGCGGGCGTCGGTCCTCCGGCCTGGGACATCATGCAGCGGCGCGTGTACCTGCTCTTCCATTCGGAGCGCGAGTTCCGCTCCGGCCTCGCGCGGCCTAGCGTGCGCGGGTTGCCCCATTTCCTTCGCCGGCTGCGCGAGGTTCAGGAGAGCGAGGGCCTCGAGATCACGCTGGTCGCGCACAGCATGGGGACCATCGTCGCCAACGAGATCCTCCGCGCGGAACCGCGGCTCGAGATCGACGCGATCGTCTACATGGCCGCCGCGTGCAGCCTGCGCCAGTACGAGTCCACCGTCTTCCCCTACCTGCACGACAACCCGCGGACGGAGATGTACCACTTGACGCTGCACCCCAAGGGCGAGGTGCGCGAAAAGCAGATCCTCGACCTGACCACGCGCGGCTCGCTCCTGGTGTGGGTCGACGGTTTCCTCGCCCGGCCGCTCACGCCCCTGGACCGCGTCGCCGGCAACTTCAGCAACCTGGTCCTCGCCGTCCACCGGATCCCCGACGACCTCCGCCCGCGCATCCACGTCAAGGCCTTCCCCACCGGCGGCGGCGCCCCCGCCGAGGCGCCGACGAAGCACGCGCACTTCACCGAGCGGGAGTTCTGGACGGAGGAGTTCCGGGAGAACCCGCCGCCGGCGCTGGATCTCTGATCCCCCCGCCTTTTTTGGCCGTAGAATCCCCATTTTCTGGCAGGAGGGCCGGGGCGGCGTACATCCAGGACGCAGGGTCCGCGGGGCGGCGACGGTTTCCCGACTTTCCCGCGCATCTCCGCCCCCGCCGAGTACATCTCGAGACGGAGAAGCCTCCGCCATGGCTCGAATCTCAAAGACCCGGAAAATCGCGCTCTCCGCACGCGCGTTCTCCGCAACGGAGCAGCCGGTCTTCGAGGTGCTCCGGGATCTCAGCGGGTCGAAGCTTCCCGAGCCGGCGGGCACCTTCGGGATGGAGCTCCTCCTCGGAACGGAGCTCTTGGAGCGCGTCGACCGCGAGACGCCCATCGACAGCCTGCAGGTCGGGAACGACGTCTACCACTTCCGGCGTGCGTTCGCGCAACGACTCCTCCCGGTCGGGGGCGGCTTCGAGTACTCGCTCGAGGGGTTCAAGCCGGACATCCGCGCGACGGCGCTCACCAAGGAGCTGGCGTTCCGCCGTTGGAAGGGCGAGTTTCACCAGCACTTCCAGAACCTCCTGAGCCTTCATTCCCACGCGCCGGAGGACACCTCGGACGCGGAGTGGAACGAGCTCCAGGAGAGCGTCGACGTCGACCGCTACCTCGACGAGAGCCCGGTGTGGGTCTCCCTCGTCGGCCGCATCGTCAAGCGGACGCCCACCGCCTTCTCCGTGCAGTGGGAGGCCGCCGAGGAAGTCGAATGGGTGGATCCGTTCGAGGCGCCCGGCGTCTTCGTCACCTTCGCCGAGGGCGAGCGTTTCGAGGCCGCCACGCTGCGCATCCCGGCGACCTGGGACCTGATCGAGATCGGCTCCTGCCATAGGCTCCCGGCCGAGGACGTGCTGGAAGACGACGAGCTGGCCGAGATCCTGCGCTCGACGCCGGGAAGCCGCCCCACATCGGGCGAAGCCTCCGCGTGACCGCGATCCTCGCGAGCTGCTACCTGCTCGACGTGGGACAGGGGACGGCCAACGTCATCCTGCTTCCCCACCGGCGCGCCATCGTGATCGACGGCGGACCCGTGAGCCGCAAGTCCAACGCGGTCCCGATGGCGCTGCTCGCCCGCCACCGGACGCAGCGCATCGAGCGGCTCGTCATCTCCCACAACGACGCCGACCACTCCCGCGGCGCCGTTCCGATCCTGAACGCCTACCGCGACGACGTGGGTCTGGTCTATTGGCTCGAGGACCGCGACCTGTCCGACATCGACTGGCTGCAGCGTTTCCGGGGCACCTTCGACAAGCCGGCGGAAGCGCGGAGGTACTTCCAACGGAAGTTCCGGCGCCTGGAAACGGACGAGGGGCGGCAAGCGATCTGGAACGACGCCGAGCTCGGACTGGAGCTCAACCTGCTGTACCCCGGCTTCGGCGACAACGTCGAGGCGAAGGGCGAGGGCGAGCCCAACGCCACGAGCGCCGTCGTCGAGCTGCGCGCGACGGGCGGCAACGTTCTGTTCCCCGGCGACGCGACGATGGAGGCCTTCGAGACCATCCACTCCCAGCTCGGCCGCCTCGAGTGCGACGTGCTCGCGGCGGCCCACCACGGCGGCAAGCTGGCCGACTGGCCGGACGACTCCGACGGGGACGGGGAGCGGGAGGACCTCGAGCGGTTGTTCGGCGAGTACGTCTCCTGCAGCCAGGTGGCCGTGATGTCGGTCAGCACGAAGAACGGCCACGGGCATCCCCGCGAGGCCTACGTGAAGGCTGCGCGAGCGGCGGGTGCGAGCGTGATGTGTACGCAGATCACCGGCCGCCGGTGTTGCACCGAGGCGTCCAAGGTCTTTGGGCTCGGACGCGGGCTCCTGCCGTCGAAGCGCTACGAGCGGGTCAAGTCGCGCACCCACATCGAGCGCACGAGCGGCGACTTCGTCGGCTGCGCCGGGACGGTGAAGGCGCTCCTCCACGAAGACCACGTCCACGTCGACGGGATGGACGCGCACGCGGCCGCCGTCGATCGCTTCGCGCGCACCGCCGACGGCGAGCCTATTTGCCGCCCCTAGCGTCCTACTTCTTCAGCTTCCCCTCGATCACGACCTGCTCGCTCGAGTAGTAGAAGAAGCGCTGCGGGTTCCGGTCGAACTGGAACTTGATGTAGTCCTCGCCGACCTCGACGATCTTCCCGTCGGACACGTCGCCGCGCTTGGGTCTGTAAATCAGCTTGACCGGTCCCACGCCCGAGGTCGACTCGACCGCGAACTCCTGGTTGAGGTAACCCTGGAGCACCTCGCGATAGGTCTTGGCGTCGGAATCGGCGGCCTGTACGAACGCGAGCGCGGGGGGGATCAGGGCGAGGAACGCTGCCGGGATCAGGAGCTTCTTCATGCTTCTCTCTCTTTCAAAATCGGGCGGGGACGGGCGGCGGAGACGACCGCGGCGTGGCGGGCTTCCCGCTGCCCGGATCTTAATCGCGCGTCGGTCCGCGCCCGCCGCGCCGGGCCTCCAAATAGGCCGCCAGCTCGGCGAGCAGGCGTACGTATTCCCGCGACCCCCTCTGCCTCGATCGCCCGACGAGCTCCAGCAGTCGTCGGTACACCCCGAGCGCCTGCTCGGTCACCGACGACATGCGGGTCTCGCACTCGCGCTCGATCGCGTCCCGCAGGCGGTCCCGGGCGGATCGCTCGAGTCGATCCACCGCGCCGTCCAGATAGCGCTCGACCTCCTGGCGGAGGTCATCGGGCAGCCGTGCGGCCGACGCGCGAACGCAGTCGACGACCGCCTCGATCGCCTCGCGGGCGTCCTCTTCCCCCGGACGCGTGGAGGCTGCCGGCTCCTCCTCGGAACGGCGCAGCCGAGCCTCGCGCCCCCGCCGCCGGTAGACGCGCATGCCGAAGCGGTTCGCCAGACGGCGGATGTCCCGGTGGAGCTCGTCCGCCGCCGGTTCCGGGTCGGCCTTCAGCGCCCGAACGACCTCCTCGACGACGCGGTTCAAGACCTCGACGCGGTCTTCGTCGGAGGGAATGCGTTTGATGCGGAAGACGAGCTCGCACTCCGCCGCGCACGCTTCGAGGAGCCGCGCGCCTTCCTCGCGGTCGACCCAGTCGCGGACGGCTTCCGCCAATTCCGCGACGACCCCGGCCGGTATCCGGTCGCCCTCAGCCTCCCCGAGAATCGCGTCGACGAATTCCGCGCCGACGATTCGCGCGCCCTCCAAAGCGGCGCCCGTCAGGTCCGCATCCCGTAGATTCGCGCGGACGAGCTCGGCGCGGCGCAGATCGGCCTTCCCCAGCTTGGCGCCGTTCAGGCTGGCGCGTGAGAGAAGCGCGCCCGTGAGGTCCGCTTCCGAGAGATCCGCTCCGCGGAGCGAGGCGCCGCGCAGGTCGGCACCGCGCAGGCTCACGCGGCGCAGGTCGGCGTCGTCCATCGCGGCGCGCGACAGGTCGACTCCTTCGAGGTCGAGCAAGGCCTCGCCGGCGGCGCGCGTTCGGTTCCATTCGCCGATCCCTTCCCGCCCTCCGCGGAGCAGCGTGACTGCCTCTTCTCTCCTCATCCAACCGCCCGACAACCGTATCGCCGGGTCCGGCGGCAAACCAGCGCGCTACCCCCCGCTCAACGCCTGCAGGATGTGGATCTCCTCGTCCGCCTTCACGCGCGCCTTCAGGTCGCGCGTCGGGCGCCCGCCGACGAAGACGTTCATGTGCTGGCGGACCTGATCCTGCTCGTCGACGATGCGGAAGCGGAGGCCGGGAAACCGACGTTCCAGGTCGTCGATCACCGCTCCAAGGGTCGTTCCCTTCGCTTCCACCGAGGGACGGTCGCCGGTGTAGGAGTACAGGACGCTTCCGACGTGAACGATCACCGGAACACCGCGTGGCGCACGGAGAAGACGCGCGGCAGGCCCTCCGCGATGCGGTTCCAGGAATCGGCGCCGTCGCGGCTCGCCCAGACGTCGCCGCCGGTCGTGCCGAAGTAGACGCCGGTCCGGCGCTGGTCGTCGTCGGCGCACATCGCCTGGCGCAGGACCGTGTACCAGCCGTTCTTCCTGGGGAGGCCCTTGTCCTTGCGCTGCCACGACCTGCCGCCGTTCTCGGTCTTGTACACGGCGGGCTTGCCGTCGACGCTCGTGCGGGGCCACTTCTGCGTGCCGTCCATCGGGAAGGTCCACACCGTGTCGGCGTCGGTCGGGTGGCCGACGACGGGGAAGCCGATGTCGCCGATCTTCTTCGGCATCTTCCGGCCGACGCGCGCCCACTCCTCCGTCGCGTCGCGCTGCATCCGGTAGAAGCCGCAGTGGTTCTGCTGGTAGAGCACGTCCGGGTCGGCCGGGTGGATGATCATGCAGTGCGGGTCGTGCCCGTAGTCCGGCGAGCCGCCCGGGAAGATCTTCGCCACGCCGCGGTTGAGCGGCGCCCAGCTCTTGCCCTGGTCGAAGCTCTCGAACGTGCCGCCGACCGAGAGCGACGTGTACATGTGCTTCCTGTCGCGCGGGTCGATCTCGATCGAGTGCTGGATCGCGCCGCCCGGCGTGACGTTGTTTCCGCCGAGGTTCCACTTGCCCCAGCTCTTCCCCTCGTTCCAGCCCTTGACCGGGCGCCAGCTTAACCCGCCGTCGGTCGAGCGGAACATCCCGCTCGGCGCGGTGCCGACGTACCAGACGCCGGGCTCGTCGACGTGTCCCGGTCCGAGCCAGAAGCACGACTCCACGGCCAACCCGCGGGTGTCCTTCTGCTCGCCCCTGGCCGCCTTCCTGCCCTTGCCGTACTTCGGCGGGCGCTTCGCCTCGGTCCACGTGCGCCCGCGGTTCGTCGAGCGGTAGATCGTCGGCCCCAGGTGTCCCCCCGTCGCCGAGAGCAGGAGCGTCCTCCCGTCGCGCGGGTCGAGCCGGAAGTCGTTCACGACCTGGCCGAACTGGAACGGACCGCGGATCTTCCAGCTTCTCCGGCCGGGGCCGGCGTCGAGCACGAAGCCCCCCTTGATGGTCCCGATCAAGAGCGACGCTTGCTTCTTCGGCATCGAATCCTCCTGTTGATCCCTGGGTGGACGCCTGCTCTTCGCCGTCGTCGCACGCGCGTCTGACGAAAAATCACGCCGATTCCGCGGCGGCGCGCAGCGACGCCGCGGCGTCGCGGACCCCGCGCAGGGCCGCGAGAGCTCCCGGTCCGGCGGCGACGCCCCGCCCGGCGCGCTCGCCCGGGTCGTCGAGGTCCCCGAGGCCGCTGCCACCCCCGACGACCTTCATGTAGGAGAGCACGAGGTCGCGCACCTCCTTGGCGTTCGCGACGCCCGCCATCTGGAAGTTGTGTCCCCCGGCCACCGGCGTCCCGGCGGCGGCCGCCCCGCCGCCGGCCGTGTCGACCATCAGGTTCTGGATCCCGAAGAAGCGCTCGATGGGCCCCTGCTTCAGCCGCAGGTTCTGCACGTTGGCGTACGTGAGCGTCATCTCCTTGATGATGAACGCCCCCTCGCGGATGCGCAGCGAGCGGTCGGTGACGATGTAGTAGCGCATGTCGTAGTCGATGCGCACGTGCACGTAGGCGAGGCTCAGGAAGAAGAAGACGAGCATCGCGATCAGCGCGACGAGCACCGCGCCGGGCAGCCCGCCCTCGAAGAGCACGATGAGAAAGACAAAGAGACCGACGAAGGCGAGGAACGCGCTGACGAGGAAGAGCACGAGCAGGCGGTAGGTCAGGAACTTCGGGCTCGCGCGGAACACCTGCACGCTCGCGTGGCTGCCCGCCGGCGGGTCCGGCGGCTCGGTCGGGGCCTTGAGCAGGCGCAGCAGCGCGTCCTTGACCGGGCTATAGACCATCAGTCCGCCTTCGCCTCGAGCGCGCGCCGCGCGCCGTCGAGCTCCCCTCGAATCTCCTTGAGCAGCGCGACCAGCTCGTCCTCGCCGCCCGCCGGCGCGGCCGCCTCGCCGCCGGCCTCCGGCTCGACGCCCTCGTGCCCGCGCATGCGCCGGTAAAGGAAGTCGCGCACGGCTTCGTATTCCCCCATCCCTTCGAGCGACAGCTCGGCCGTCGAGCTTCCCGACGCGGTCTGGATGTCCACGGTCCCGATGCCGAGCCAGCGCTCGAACACGTTGCGCTTCACGTGGATGTCCTGGATGCGCTTGTAGGTGAGGTAGATCTCGCGCCGGAAGAGGATCCCCCAGGACGCGCTGACCCCCTCCTCGTCGAACTTGTAGCGCAGCGTGTGGAACTTGAAATAGAACGGCCAGATGACGATCGGGAAGACGATGTTGGCCGCGAGCGCCTGGAGGAAGTACATCTTCATCAGGTTCTTGTGCGGCCGGGTGATCGCGCGGATGGCGGCGTCGTCCATGGGGGGATCGTAGCCCGCGGCGAGGACCCGAAACTACGGGGAACCGACGCGCCCTCCGGTGCGTCTCTGAGAAGGAGCCATGCAATCCGACTTCCTGCAACGCCCGGTGGTGCCCGACGACCTGGAGGCCCTGCTCAGGATCGAGCGCCGCTCCCATCCGGCCGCCTGGACCCGCAACCAGCTCTACTGGTTCCTCCACCGGCCCCGGGTCACCTTCCACGCGCTGACCGAGCGCCGCTACCCCAAGACGCCGATCGGCTTCTTCGTCGTCGCCGACGCGCCGGACAAGCTCTACCTCGCCAACCTGGCGGTGACGCCGGCCTGGCGGCGGCGCGGCGTGGCGACGTTCGCGCTACGGGAGCTCGAGGACATCGCCCGGATGCGCGGCCGTCCCGCGATCGTCCTGGACGTGCAGGAGTCGAACCTCTCCGCGCAGCTCCTCTACCGGAAGGCCGGATACCTCGCCGTCCAAGTCCTCCGCGGCCACTACGGCGAGGAGGACGGCTACCGGATGCGGAAGGAGCTCGCCCCGGTCCCCGCGTCTTCCCCCCGGTGACGTCGTCCCCGCGCGCGCGCCGCGGGAAAAAGCGTTAGAGTCCGTCGGGCCGCCCGGGGAGGAGGAGACGAGGCGCCGGCGACCACACGATGGCACCCAACGCGGAAGAGCTCGCCGACGTCCTGCGCGACCTCGAGCGCGTCGACCGACGGCTTCGCCGACAGGTCGAGCGCGCCCGGTTGCTCCACCGGGATCCCGACGAGCTGCGCGGGCTCCACATCTCCGAGCAGCAGGTGAACGAGGTCCTCGCCCGGGAGAGCGGGATGCCGGAGTGGTCCGCCGCGGAGGATGCGGACCGCGAAAGCCCGCGACGGGCCTCCGCGCGCCTCCGCGGGCTGGCGCGCCTCTTCGGGCTTGAGGAGCTGGACGTCGACGTGCTCCTGACGTGCCTCGCGCCCGAGGTGGATCCGCGCTACCAGCTCCTCTTCGCCTACCTGCAGGACGACGTCACGCGCAAGCACGCGTCGGTCGACCTCCTGTTGAACGTGTGGTGCGCGTCGTTCGAGGAGAAGCTGCGCGCGCGGGAGCGCTTCGCGCCGGACGCCCCGCTCCTGCGCCACCGCCTCGTCGCGCTCGTTGATCCGCCCGGAGCGCCGCCCGGCCCGCGCATTCACCGGCAGGTCCAGCTCGACGAGCGCATCGCGGATCACCTCCTGGGATCCGACCGCCCGGACGCGCGGCTCGCGCGCCTGGCGACCGCGATCGCGCCGGCGACCTCGTTCGACGACGTGTTCCTGCGCGCGACGACCAGGGAGCGCTTCCGCGGGTGGGTCGCGGAGCGCGAGGCCGGCCGCGCGCCCGGCGTGCTCTACCTCCAGGGTCCGCGCGGAACGGACAAGGCGCGGGTCGCCGAAGCCTTGTGCCGGGAGCTCGGCGTCGGCCTCTTGACCGTCGACGCCAGCGAGCTCCGCGCCCTCCCCGACGCCGCCGCCCGGTTCGAGGCGGTCGCGCTCGTCGCGCGCGAGGCCCGGCTGCGCGAGTCGGCGCTCTTCGTGAGCGGCTTCGACGCGCTCCTCGCGGAGGATCAGGCGAGCCTGCGGCGCGCGGTCCTCGACGCCGTATCCGACCTGTCCGCGCCGGGGCTTCTCGCCGGCGAGAAGGCCTTCGAGCCGCCCGCCCGGCCGAAGGGAGCCGGCTTCGCGCGCGTGGAGCTCGCGCCACCGGACTACGCGCAGCGCAAGCGGCTCTGGTCCGCGGCCCTGCCGGACCGCGCGGACTCGGACGCGGCGGCGCTCGCCAACGCCTTCCGACTGTCCGCGGGCGAGATCCGCGACGCGCTCGCGAGCGCGCGCCGGGCGGCCGAGTGGCGCGATCCGGGGGGTGAGGGGCCGCGCATGGCCGACCTGGCCGAGGCGTGCCGCCGGATCTCCAGCCGCGACCTGTCGGGGCTGGCGCAGCGAATCCACCCGCGCTACACGCTCGACGACATCGTCCTGCCCGCCGATCGCCTCGAGCAGCTCGCGGAGATCTGCAACCACGGGCGGCGGCGCGGAACGGTCTACGAGGAATGGGGCTTCGACCGCAAGCTCGCGCTGGGCAAGGGGCTGAACGTCCTCTTCGCCGGCCCGTCGGGAACCGGCAAGACCATGGCGGCCGAGGTGGTCGCCGGTAGCCTCGAGCTGGACCTCTTCAAGATCGACCTCTCCGCCACGGTGAGCAAGTACATCGGCGAGACGGAGAAGAACCTCTCCCGCGTCTTCGCCGAGGCCGCGCGGACCAGCGCGATCCTGTTCTTCGACGAGGCGGACGCGCTGTTCGGCAAGCGCACCGAGGTGCGCGACGCCCACGACCGCTACGCCAACATCGAAACCGGTTACCTCCTCCAGAAGATGGAGGAGTAC
Source organism: Planctomycetota bacterium (assembly GCA_028278425.1). Taxonomy (GTDB): domain Bacteria; phylum Planctomycetota; class UBA1135; order UBA1135; genus JANQEJ01. The sequence continues at coordinate 40,066 of JANQEJ010000284.1, forward strand.
GAGGGGCCGGTCATCCTGGCCACCAACCTGCGCAAGAACATGGACGACGCCTTCCTGCGCCGGATGCACTTCACCGTCGAGTTCCCCTTCCCCGGCGCTTCGCACCGCGAGCGGATCTGGCGCGGCGTCTGGCCGGAGGAGACCCCGCTGGCCGACCTCGACTTCGATTTCCTCGCCGACCGCCTCGAGCTCGCCGGAGGGAACATTCGCAACGTCGCTCTCGCCGCCGCCTTCCTCGCCGCGGGCGACGGCGGCGTCGTACGCATGCCGCACGTGATGCACGCCGCGCGCCGCGAGTACCAAAAGATGGGCAAGGTGGTCGAGGCCACGACCTTCCGTCCGTGGTCGCTCGAGCCCGAGCGATAACCGGTCGCGGGCGGTCTGGACGCGAGGGACGGCTTCGCGCATAATCCGGCATTGAGGAGAGGAGGAGCTTGATCGACGACTTGAGTAGGTCTCTTGCGGCGTTGCTCAAAGGCGCGCTGGACCAGGACCTTGCCGGCCAGCTCACCGTCAGCTTCGCTGCGCCGGACGATCGCTTTCGAGGCGAGGTCAGCCCGCCCGCGGTCAACTTCTTCCTGTACGACGTTCGCGAGAATCTCGAGCTCCGAAGGAACGACGTGACGCGCACGCCCACCGGCTCCGGCACCGTCGCGCTCGCTCCGGCGCCGGTCTACGTGGACTGCTCGTACCTCGTCACCGCCTGGGCGAGCGACTCGAGCCAGTCGCAGGCCCTCGACGAGCAGCGCATCCTCGGGCAGGTCATGCGCGTCCTCCTGCGGCACAAGGCGCTCCCGAAGGACGTCCTGAAGGGACGCCTCGCCGACGGCGATCCGCCGAAGCGCGCGCTCCCCCTGCAGGAGAGCCTCCTCCAGAGCCCCGGTGAGTTCTGGCAGGCCATCGGGGGCAAGCCCAAGCCGACCTTCAACTACACGGTGACGGTCGGCATGTCGGTATTCGAACCCTCCGAGGCGCCGATGGCGACCGAGTCGGTCATCCGGCTGAAGCGCATCGCGGGAGAGGGCTCGCAATCCTAGATCCGTTCACAACCACGCTTTCGAACCGCTTGGCGACCTGAAACTCGAGGAGGAGTCATGCCCCAGTACCTTTCACCGGGCGTCTACGTGGAAGAGGTGCCCTCGGCCGTTCAGCCGATCGCCGGAGTCGGCACCAGCACCGCCGGCTTCGTCGGCATCTTCCGTTCCACGGCCAGCGGAACGCCCGTGACCGGCGTGACCGTGGGAACCGGCACCGGGTCCAAGAAGCACTTCGACCTCCCGGACTTCCCCGTCGTCACGGACGCGGGAACCTTCGAGTTCCGCGTCGACGGCCAGGTCATGTCCGGCCGGCTCGAGAACTCCTCCACGAAGTCCAAGGTCGTGTTCGACGACGCGCCCGACGACAACAAGCCCATCGTCGGCGACTACCTCGTCCAGGCGGCCGCGTCCGCCGTCGACTGCGCGCTCTGCACGAACTTCGCCGAGTTCAAGAAGGAGTTCGGCGACTTCTCGAGCGATCCCGGGCAGAACGCGCTGGCCCACGCCGTTTACGGCTTCTTCAACAACGGCGGAACGCGCTGCTGGGTCGCGCGGGTGACCACCGCCGGCGACGTGACCAAGGCCCTGGAGAAGTTCGCGGCGATCGACGAGATCGCGCTCGTCGCCGTGCCCGGCGCGACGGACGCGCCGACCCAGACGGCCGTGCTCGACCACTGCGAGAAAGTGGGCGACCGCTTCGGCATCCTCGACGGCCAGCGCTTCGACGGCAGCCAGTCGCTGACGCCCGACGCGGCCAAGGGCACGGTGCGCGACAGCAACTACGCGGCGCTCTATTTCCCCTGGATCCAGGTGACCGATCCCACCGCCAAGGGCGGTGGGCGCACCTACGTCGCGCCGAGCGGCCACGTCGCCGGCATCTACGCGCGCGTCGACGCGCAGCGCGGCGTGCACAAGGCGCCCGCCAACGAGGTGATCCGCGGGGCCCTGGGGGTGGAGATGCGCCTCAGCAAGGCGCACCAGGACGGGCTCAACCCCGACGGCATCAACGTCATCCGCGCCTTCAACGGCAACATCACGGTTTGGGGGGCGCGCACGCTCGGCGGCGACGCGAACGCGGAGTGGAAGTACCTCAGCGTGCGGCGTCTCTTCCTGTTCCTGCGGGAGTCGATCGACGAGGGCACCAAGTGGGTCGTGTTCGAGCCCAACGAGCCCGGCTTGTGGGCCAAGATCCGGCGCAACGTCGAGGCGTTCCTGACCACCGTTTGGAGCGAGGGCGCGCTCTTCGGCGCCACGCCCCAGGAGGCCTTCTACGTCAAGTGCGACGCCGAGCTGAACCCGCCGGCGGTGCGCGACCAGGGCCAGGTGATCACCGAGATCGGCGTGGCCGTCGTGCGGCCCGCCGAGTTCGTCATCTTCCGCATCAGCCAATGGGCGGGACCCGGGAGCTGATCCGACCCGACGAAGAAGACCGCGATGCCCCCCCAGCAAAGTCCCGGTCTCTACCGGGAGGAGATCTTCCAGCGGCCCCCCCGGCCGTTCTTCACCGGCGTGCCGGCCTTTCTCGGCGTCGGCGGGCCGGCGAGCCGCGTCCCTCCGAACGAGCCGCGCGGCTTCGGGACGTTCTCCGAGTTCGCCGAGAGCTTCGGCGAGACCGAAGGCCCGCTCTCGGTGTCGGTGCGCGGGTTCTTCGAGAACGGCGGAACGCGCTGCTCGGTGCTGCGCCTCGCCGACGCGTCGCTCGGCGCGCTCGAGGCCGGGCTGGAGGTGCTCGCCGCGTACGACGAGTGCGATCTCGTCTGCGCTCCGGACGTCACGCGCGACGACGGCCGCGACCTGGCCGAGCTGCGCATCGGCGTGCTGGCGAAGCAGAACGCGGTGCTCGCGCACTGCGACTCGACGGGCGATCGCTTCGCGATCCTCGACCCGCTCCCGCGCGCGTCCACCGACGAGGTCGTCGCGCAACGCGCGGACCTGGCCGGTTCGAACGGGGCGCTGTACTACCCCTGGATCCGGGTCGACGCGACCGGGCCGGCCACGCCGCCGTGCGGGCACGTGGCCGGCGTCTACGCGCGCAGCGACGACCGCGTCGGCTTCCACAAGGCGCCCGCCAACGAGGTGCTGCGAGGAGTCCTCGCCCTGGGCGGCGGCGAGCTCGACGAGGCGGCCCGCGGCGAGCTGAACGCGCGGGGCGTCAACTGCCTGCGCAGCTTCCCCGGACGCGGCGTGTGCGTCTGGGGAGCGCGAACGGTGAGCCGCGAGAGCGCGTGGACCTACGTCAACGTGCGGCGGCTCTTCCTGACCGTGGCGCGATGGGTGGACCGCAACCTCGCGGACGCCGTCTTCGAGCCCAACGACCGGCGTCTCTGGACGCGCATCGAGCGCGAGCTCACCGCCTTTTTCGAGGAGCTCCACCGCCGGGGCGCCCTGCGCGGCGACTCGCCCGAGGAAGCCTTCTACGTCAAGTGCGACGCGGAGACCAACCCGCCCGCGCAACGGGAGAACGGCGAGCTGGTCGCCGAGATCGGCCTCGCGCCGGGGATCCCGAGCGAGTTCGTCGTGGTCCGCATCGTCCGCGGGACGAGCGGTACGACCATTTCCGAGCCGGTCCCGGCCGGCTCACCAACCTAAGAGGAGGAACGCGACATGGCGGTCGGAGATCGTCAGGACCCCTACGGTGTTTACAAGTTTCTGGTGGAGATCGACGGCATCAAGCGCGCCGGTTTCCAGGAGTGCACCGGCCTCGACTCGACACAGGAAGCGGTCGAGTACCGCGAAGGGACCGACCCGCTCACGATGCGCAAGGTCCCGGCGCTCGTCACCTACTCCAACATCACGCTCAACCGCGGGATGACGGACGACGACGACCTCTGGCAGTGGCGCAAGCTCGCGCAGGACGGCAAGGTCGAACGCCGCAACCTCTCCATCGTCCTCCTGGACGACACCGGCGAGGAGAAGCTGCGCTGGAACGTGCGCAACTGCTGGCCGAGCAAGTGGTCGGGACCCAGCTTCAACGCGCAGACCAACGACTTCGCGATCGAGAGTCTCGAGATCGCGCACGAAGGGATTGAGGCCGGATGACGCTGACGACCGAGATTCCGCTGACGCTGCCGCACGGCTATCTCGAAGCGGACGGGACGCTGCACCGCGAGGGCGTGATGCGCATGGCGACCGCCTACGACGAGATCGCGCCGCTCAAGGACCCGCGCGTTCAGGCCAACCCCGGCTACCTCGTCGTGATCCTGCTCTCGCGGGTCGTCACGCGCCTCGGCGACGTGGACCCGATCACGCCCAAGGTCATCGAGGGCCTCTTCGCCGGCGACCTGGCCTACCTGCAGGACCAGTACCGCCGACTCAACGAGAACGGCCACGGCCGCCTCGCCGTCGCCTGCCCGCACTGCCAGGGCGAGTTCGAAGTGGAGACCGCCGCGTCGGGGGAGGTCTAGGCTACCCCTCGAAGCGTCTGCGCGAGGAGGTGGCCTACATCGCCTACTACTTCCACTGGCCGCACGACGAGATCCTGCGGCTCGAGCACCTGGAGCGCCGCCGCTGGGTGGCGGAGATCGCGGAGCTGCACGAGCGGCTCCGCCGCGAGGAAGCGAACCGACCAAGCCTGAATCGATGAGATCCCTGCCATGACGACCCTCGGCCCCAACGCCGTCTACGCCGCGGCGACGAACCTGCTCGGGGTTCGCTTCGACCCCTACCCCGCCTTCAACTTCCTGGTCGAGATCGAGGGTCTCCTCGTCGGCGGCTTCAGCGAGGTCCAAGGCCTCGAGTGCGAGATCGAGTACGAGGAGGTCGAGGAAGGCGGCTACGGCACGCACAAGGTGCCGGTCGGCTCCAAGTACCCCAACCTGGTGCTCAAGCACGGCCTCACCGACATCGACGGTCTCTGGGGTTGGTTCCACGACGTCCAGCAGAACCGGCCCGGCCTCTACAACGCGGCCAAGCAGAAGATCAAACAAGCGCTCTTCGGCGACGGCCCGAAGCAGGGCGCCTACCGTCGCAACGGCACGATCTACCTCCTGGACGGGCGGCGCTTCCCCGCGGCCTGGTGGGACTTCAAGGAGGCCTTCCCGGTGAAGTGGACCGGACCCGACCTCCAGACAGACCGGGGCGCCATCGCCTTCGAGTCCGTCGAGCTCGCCCACCAGGGGCTCACGAAACCCACGGCCAGCCGCGCTTTCTCCGCGCTGCGGCTCTCGGCCAAGACCGCGGAGGCCGCCGGCCTGCAGGCGCCGGGAGCGGCCGGCGAAGCGCTCGGCTTCCTCGCCTAATCCCATGCCGAAGCCCGTCCGCACCGACGCAAGCCCCGCGCTCGACCCCGCGCTGGTCGCGCGGTTGACGCGTCCGGCGGCGCGGATGGGAGTGATCGAGCCCGGATGGAGCCGTCGGCTCTGGCGGCGCCTGACCTTCGCGGAGGAGCGCCTCCCGCTCCTGGGCGACTGGGAACGGCGCATCGGGCGCGCGTTCCGAGCCGACGGCGGGCCGCCGGCGGTTCCGCCGCTGAGCTTCCCGCCGCCGCGTTCGCTCGCCGCGGAGCGCGGCGCCTTCGCGGCCGACGGCCCCCGCTCGGACGACGCCGCTCCGCCGGCAGCCGGCGGCGATTCCCAGCCGTCGAAGCCGACGCAACGCGTCCACGCGCGCACAGCCGACGTCCCCGTGGTGCAGCGAAAGCCGATCGCGAAGGAGGACGACGCCGCGTTGGATCGCGTTCCGCTCCCGACCGCCCGAACCGAGCCCGCGCCGCCTCCGCGACGCGAGTCGACTCTGCCCCCGACGCGAGAAGCGGCCGCGGAAGCGCCGCCGCCGGAACCGGTTCGCGGGAGCGCGTCCGGGTCCGAGCTCCCCAAACCCATCGCGCCGCCGGCGCGCGGAAGCGGAACCACCGTCGGCGTCGTGCAGCGGCGCGCGCTCGACGACACGGTCGAAACCGGCGCCGGCGAAGCGACGAAGAGCCACGCCCCCTTGCGCGCGGAATCGCCGGAGGCGGCGCCCGCGACGGTCCAAGCCCGCGCGGCGCAAGCGCTCGCCGCCCCGGAGCAACGCGCGCGTTCGGCTGCTTCCGCGAGCGAAGGGGCTCGCCCGATCCAAGCCGCGGGGAAGCCGGCCCCGACCACCGACCGCTCCCCCGCGATCGTCCCGCGGGAGCGGACCGCGACCGAGCCGCTCCCGGTGGTGCGCGCTCGCGGCGCGTCGGCCCCGGGGCGCGTTACCCCGGCGCGTCCGGTCGCGCAGGCGCGGAGCGCGTCGACGCAACGCCGCGTCCCGGCCGCCGCGACGCTCGCCGTCGTACCGGAGAAGCGCGTCGCGCCTCCGCCGACCGCCCCGCTCCCCGTCCCTTCATCCGTCCCCGCATCCGTGCCGGGCGGTGCCGCGCGCACGGCGCCGCCGACCGCCGTCGCGTCGCCCGCCGCACCCGCTCCGCCGGCGTCCGGCGCGCCCGCGTTCCGCACGACGGGTCCCAGCGCCGTGCCGGCGCCGCGGAGCTCGCGGCCGGCGACGATCCAGCGCAAGGCCGCCGGCGGCGGCGGTGCGTGCGGAGGCCTGGAGGACGAGGAGAACGAGCCGAGCGCCGACGAGACTTCGGAGAAGGTCCGGCGCCAGCTCCTGAGGGACTTCGCGATCGAGAACGAGCGCAGGGGGTGGTCGTCGTGGCGCTAGAGAAGCTCAAGATCCTCGTCGAGACGGACCCCCAGAAGTTCCGGCGCGAGATCCTGGCGCAGTTCAACCCGAGCGAGATCTCCCTCGAGAAGCAGGTCCGCTGGAAGGAGAAGCCGGCCGCCGAGCGCGACGTGCCGGAGTCGTACTTCACGCACGGCTTCCCGGCGCGCTTCTCCGTCGACCTCTACTTCAACACCTACGAGACGCGCGAGGACGTCCGCACGCTCACCGACGAGGTCATGTCGCTGACGACGGTGGAGAAGCACGGGAAGATGCACCGGCCGCCGATCTGCCGGCTGATGTGGGGCAAGTTCGGCGTGTTCTTCCAGGGCGTGCTCCACAGCGTCAAGCAGAGCTTCACCCTGTTCCTCGAGGACGGCACGCCGGTCCGCGCGACGCTCTCCTGCTGCTTCAAGGAGTGGCGCACCGCCGAGGAGGACGCGCGGCGCCAGAAGACCGAGTCCGTCGACGTGGCCAAGTCGCGCGTCGTGGTGAGCGGCGACACGCTGAGCGCCCTCTCCGCCGAGGAGTACCAGGATCCGAGGCTGTGGCGGCACATCGCCGAGGCGAACGACATCGACAACCCGCGGACGCTCCCCCCCGGGCTCGTCCTGACCATCCCCGCGCTGCGCGCCAAGGGCAGGTAGGCCGATGTCCCCCTCGTATCCCCGGAATCCCCCCGCATTCCAGGTGCGCGTGAACAAGAAGGACCTGCCGCCTGCGGCGAAGAACGACCTGCTGGCGGTCGCGGTGCTCGAGGACGTCTTCGCGCCGGGCATGTTCACGCTCAGGCTCCTCAACTGGGACCCGGACAAACAGGAGGTCACGTGGTCCGACGACAAGCTCTTCGCCGAGGGCAACGAGGTCGAGATCGGCATGGGCTACGTCGACCACGTCGAGACCCTGATGGTGGGCGAGATCACCGGCCTGGAGCCGGAGTTCGCGGCGGACGAGCCGCCGCTTCTGACGGTCCGCGGCTACGACCGCCGCCACCGGCTGACACGCGGACGCAGGACGCGCTCCTTCACGAAGATGAAGGACAGCGAGATCGCGGGGAAGGTGGCGCGCGAAGCGGGCCTCACGGGCAAAGCCGATGACACGAAGACGGCGCACGATTACGTGCTCCAGCACAACCAGACCGACCTCGAGTTCCTCCTGGACCGCGCGGCGCGGATCGGCCACGAGGTGGTCGTCGAGGACAAGACGCTCTTCTTCCGCAAGCACAAGAACACCGGCAGCGAGGCGGTCGTCCTGACCCGGGAGCGCGACCTGGTCCGCTTCGAGCCGCGCCTCACGAGCATGCCCCAGGTCGCCGAGGTGGCCGTGCAGGGGTGGGACCCCAAGGCGAAGAAGGGCATCGTCGGACGCGCGAAGGTGGGCGACGAGGTCACCACCATGGGCGGAAAGAAGTCCGGCGCGAAGGTGACCAAGAGCGCCTTCAAGGCGCCGGCGGCCGTCGCGGTGGACCGTCCGGTCGTCACGCAGGCGGAGGCCGACCAGATCGCGAAGGGAAGCTTCAACGACATGGCCCTCGCTTACGTCAGCGGCGACGGCGAGTGCGTCGGCCGCACCGACCTGCGCGCCGGCACGCTCGTCAAGGTGGAGGGGCTGGGACGCCGGTTCAGCGGGCTCTACTACGTGAGCTCGACGCGGCACCGCTACTCGCCCCGGCGCGGGTACCAGACCGAGTTCTCGGTGAGGAGGAACGCGACGTGACCAGTCTCGATTCGTGGACCGCCGTCCTCGGCGGCCCCCCGCGCGACGCGAGCGCGCCGATGCACAGCGTGGTGGTGGCGATCGTCACCAACAACCAGGACCCCGACGGCATGGGGCGGGTCAAGGTGCGCTTCCCGTGGCTCTCCGAGAAGGACGAGAGCAACTGGGCGCGCGTCGCCGCGCCGATGGCGGGCAAGGACCGCGGCCTCTGGCTCCTGCCGGAGGTGGACGACGAGGTGCTCGTCGCGTTCGAGCACGGGCGCCCGGAGTTCCCGTACGTCCTCGGAGCGCTCTGGAACGGCAAGGACGCGCCGCCGGAGAAGAACGACGACGGCAAGAACGACGTCCGCGTGCTCAAGTCGCGCAGCGGCCACGTCATCAAGCTCGACGACAAGGACGGCAGCGAGAAGATCGAGATCGCCGACGGCTCGGGCAAGAACACCATCGTGATCGACACGGCGAAGAACACGATCGCGATCACGGCGGACAAGGACGTCACGATCGAGTCGAAGAGCGGCAAGCTCTCGCTCGCCGGCAAGGGCATCGAGATCAAGTCGAGCGCCGAGCTGAAGATCGAAGCCAGCCAGAACATCGACGCGAAGGCGGGGCCGCAGCTCAACCTCGAGGGCGGCGTCGTCAACATCAACTAGGAGGACCCGTGGGACAACCGGCAGCGAAGCAGGGAGATCAGGTCGTCGGGACGGACACGCACATCGTCATGGTGCCGACGCCGCCCGGCCCGCCCGTACCGACGCCGCTCCCGCACCCGTTCGCCGGGATGCTGTCCGGCGAGCTCAGCAGCGACGTCAAGATCATGAAGAAGCCCGCCGCGGTCGTGGGGAGCACGGCGGACAACAGCCCACCGCACGTGCCGGCGGCGCCGGGGAACTTCCAGAAGCCGCCGACGAACAAGGGGAAGGTCCAGCTCGGGAGCCCGACGGTCAAGATCAACGGGAAGCGGGCCGCGCGCAACGGCGGCAAGGCGATGACCTGCAACGACCCCCAGGACCTTCCCGCGGGAACGGTCGTCGCCGTGGGCACGGTGAACGTCGGGTGAGCGCGGCATGACCAAGGCGTTTCAGGGCATCGGTTGGAGCCTTCCCGTCGGAACGGACGAGGGCGGGATCGCGATGGCCCGGCACGAGGAGAGCATCCGCCAGTCGGTCTGGCTCATCCTCGCCACCGCCCCCGGGGAACGCGTCATGCGTCCGGACTTCGGCTGCGGGATCCACGACCTGGTCTTCGCCGTCAACGACGCCGGCACCGCCGGCCGCGTCGCCAGCGAGGTGCGCGAGGCGCTCCTCCTGTGGGAGCCGCGGATCGACCTGATCGACGTCGAGGTCGTCGCCGACCCCGGCGTGCCGAACCGGCTTCAGATCTCGATCGACTACGTCGTCCGCAGCACGAACAACCGCTTCAACCTGGTCTACCCCTTCTATCTGAACTAGCTCGATGCCCCCCGCCTGCCCGAAGATCGACCCGCGCTCGTACGACGAGCTCGTGCGCGAGACCGAGGCGCTGGTCGAAACGCTGACGAGCGAGCGTCTCGATCCCCGCTCCGCGGCGATCGTCGGGCGCGTCCTCGCGGAGGACGTTCCCGATCCGCGGGACGACTCGGCCGATCCGATCGCCAAGGCCGGAACGGCGATCGACGCGGCGCTCGCCGGACGGCTCCAGCAGATCGCGGACCTGGACCCGATCGCCGTCCACGGCTGGTGCGCGTCGCGCAACGGCGGCACCGACGCGGGCGGCGCGCTGATCCGCATCTTCGCGCGCATGGCCGAGCTCGTGGTCGACCGGATCAACCTTGCTCCGGAGAAGAACCTCCTCGCGTTCCTCGACCTGGTCGGGACCCGGCTTCTCCCGCCGGTTCCCGCGCGGGTTCCGCTCACGTTCGCGCTCGCCGAGGGCGCGCAGGAGGACGCCTTCGTGCCCGCCGGGACGCAGGTCGCGGCCGCCCCCATGGAGGGCGAGGGCGAGGACATCCTGTTCGAGACGGGCCGCGACCTCGTGGTCACCGCCGCCCGCCTGATCGGCGTCTTCGCGCACGACCCCGTCGCCGACCGCCTCGCCGACTGCACCGCGCGGGCGCTCCCCGCGAGCGCGGCGACCTTCGCGGCCTTCGAGGGGGACGCTCCGGTCGAGCGCTACGTCTACCTGAGCCACGAAGAGCTCTTCGCGCTCGCCGGCGGCGGGGAGTGCACGTTGAGCTTCGCGGGCACCGGCATCCGCGGCCTTCCGCGCGACGCGGTCCGCTGGTCGTACTGGAACGGCGCGAAGTGGGAGCTCTTCGGCGGTGTGCGGTCCACGATCGACCGCAGGGAGCTCCTCTTCACGCTTCCGTCCTTCCCGGTCGTGGAACCGCGCGCAGTCGACGGCCGGACGGGTCGCTGGGTGCGCGCGCAGCTCGAGGGACCGGCTCCCAGTCCACCCGCGCGGGCGTTCCTGGTCCAGGTCAAGTACCAGGCGACGAGCTCCGGACTCTCCGCGGACCTCGGCTACTTCAACGACCTCGCCGTCGACCTGACGAAGGACTTCTATCCCTTCGGCGAAGCGCCGCGCTTCAACGACACCTTCTACCTCGCGAGCGACGAGGTGTTCAGCAAGGGGGGAGCGAACGTGACGATCACCGTCGCCTTCAGCGCGGGCGTCGCCGCTCCCAACGCAAGCCACGCCCCCGTCCTCGCCTGGGAGGCGCGAACGGGCGGAAAGTGGGTCGCGATGAACGCGCAACCGGTCAGCGGTTCGCCGGCCGGCGTGGTCCACCTGCGCGCCGCGGGCTCGCTCACGCTCCCCCTCCCCGCCGAGGTGGAGCCGTGCAAGCACCAGGGCGAGGAGCGCCATTGGATCCGCGCCCGTCTGGTCAGCGGGAGCTTCGGCACGGAGGCGCGGTATCTCAGGGTGCAGGGCGAAGCGGACCTCCAGCTCACGTCCGACTCCCTCCGCCCCCCTTCCGTCGCGTCGCTTTCACTCGCGTTCACCTATGCGAAGAACAGCCCTCCCACCGCGGTCCTGACCTGCGACGAAGGCACCTACGTCGACCGGACGGAGGAAGCCAACGAGACGGGCGGCGACTTCCCCCTGTTCGCGCCGCCGGACGAGACGCGGCCCGCGCTCTACCTCGGCTTCGACCGCGCGTTCGCCAACCGGCAGGTGACGCTCTACGCCGGCGTCGAAGCGACGGTCTACGACCCGGCGCAGGCGGAGGAGGCCGCCGCCGCCGCGGACGACCCGGCGCGGGTGGTCTGGGAGTACGAAAGCGATTCGGGCTGGGCGCCGCTCGCCGCGGCCGACGGCTCGGCGGCGCTGACGCGGCGCGGCTCGATCCGCTTCCTCGGCCCGGCCGACTTCCGCCGCGGCAAGCGCTTCGGCCTCGATGCGTTCTGGCTCCGCGCGCGCTGGGAGGGCGGCAACTACGCGCAGCCGCCGCGGCTCAGGCACCTCCTCGCGAACACGGCCTGGGCGTACCAGTGCGTCACCGCGAGCGAAGAGTCGCTGGGCTCGAGCACCGCCGAGCCGGACCAGGTGTTCCACACCGCGAACGCGCCGGTTCTCGCGGGCGAGCGCATCGAGGTGCGCGAGCCGGACGCGCCGCCCCCCGCGGAGGTCGCGGTGCTCGGGGCCGCCGACGGATCGGACGTGGTGCGCGCGGTCGCCGCGGACGAGGAGGTCGAGGAAGGCTTCTGGGTGCGCTGGCAGCGGGTCACGGACTTCTACGGCTCCGGGCCGCGCGACCGCCACTACGTCCTCGACCCGCGCACCGGGGCGATCCGCTTCGGCGACGGCCGCCACGGCCTGATCCCGCCGGAGGGCCGCGACAACGTGCGCGCCGCCGCGTACGCCTTCGGCGGCGGCGTCCGCGGCAACGTGCCGGCCGGATCGATCACCGAGCTCAAGACGGCCGTGCCCTACATCGACGCCGTCGTGAACCACGAAGCGGCGCGCGGCGGCGACGACCAGGAGGGCGTCGAGGCGGCCAAGCGCCGCGGGCCGCGCGCGCTCCGCCACCGCGACCGCGCCGTGACGGTCGCCGACGTCGAGGACTTGGCGCACGAGGCGACGACCGACGTGGCGCGCGCGCTCGCGGTGCCGCCGCACCACGACCCCTTCGACGGTTGGAGCGCCCCGCACACCGACGCGGACAACGACGCCGGCCGCGTGGGCCTCATCCTCGTGCCGCGGAGCGACGCCGACCTGCCGGCGCCGGACATGGAGCTCGTCCGGCGCGTGCGCGACTACGTCGAGGCGCGGTCCTCCCCCACGCTCGACCTCTGGATCGCCGGGCCGCACTGGGTCCGCGTCTCGGTCCAGGTCTGGGTGGGCCCCACGTCGCTCGAGGCGGCCGAGGGACTGCGGGCGCGCGTCCAGGAGTTCCTCCGGAACTTCCTCCATCCGCTCCGCGGCGGTCCCGAGGGCCGCGGCTGGGACTTCGGGCGCCGCCCCCACGCCTCGGACCTGCAGGCGCACGTCGCCGCCGTCCCGGGGGTCGACTTCGTCGAGCGCCTGGAGATCGAGGCGGATCCGAAGCCCGACGGGCTCTCGCCCGAGGAGCGCGAGCGCTCGCTCGTGTACTCCGGCACCCACGCCGTCGTCGTCGTCCAACCGGAGACCGAGGACTGAGATGTCGCTGCCGCTCCCCAACCTGGACGACCGCACGTACGACGAGCTCGTCGAAGAGGCGCGCGCGCTGATCCCGAGCCTCTGCCCGGAGTGGACCGATCACAACCCGAGCGATCCCGGCATCACCCTGATCGAGCTCTACGCGTGGCTGACGGAGATGATCCTGTTCCGCGTGAACCGCGTCCCGCGCGCGAACGTGGAGACGTTCCTGCGCCTCCTCAACGGCTCGGACTGGACCCCGTCGGGCGACCTCGACGAGGACCTCCGGCTTTCGGTCCTCCGGCTGCGCGACCGCTACCGCGCCGTGAGCGCGAGCGACTTCGAATTCCTGGCGACCGAGACCTGGTCCGGCACCGCCGAGTCGCTGGCGCTCGAGCGGACGCTCGGCACGGCGCGCACCGTGCGCCGCGCGCGGTGCGTCGCGCGGCGCAACCTCGAGGCGACCGGCGCGGCCCGCGCCGCGCGGGCGCCGGGGCACGTCAGCCTCGTGATCGTGCCCGACGCCAAGGGCGACGAGCCGCGGCCCGATCCCGCTCTGCTCACGGCCCTCTGGAGCTGGCTCGACGAACGCCGGCTGCTCGGCACGCGCCACCACGTGGTCGGCCCCGACTACGTCTCCGTCACCGTCGTCGCCGCGTGCGCCAAGCGCGAAGACGCCTCCGCCGAGGCGATCCGGGCGCAGGCGCAGTCCGCGGTGAGCGCGTTCTTCCATCCGCTGACCGGCGGCGCCGACGGCCGCGGGTGGCCCTTCGGCCGCGACGTGTACGTGTCGGACCTCTACCGCGTCCTGCAGGGCGTCCCCGGGCTCGACCACGTGAGCGAGGTGACCCTCGAGGCCGACGACGCGCGCCGCCAGGTCGTCAAAGGCGAGCTGGTCGGGATCCAACTCGGCGCGCACGAACTCCCCAGCGTGCGGCTCGACGTGCAACGTTTCCGCGTCGAATGAGCATGGAACAGCAAAGCTCTTATCTCCGACATCTGCCCGCGATCTTCCAGCAAGAGGTCGGCGTGGACGGCGCGAGCTTCCTGAACCGGTTCCTGCTCGCCACCGAGCGCATCCTGAGCGCCGGCGACGCCGAGCGCCCCGGGCTCGAGGAGCGGATCGACCGGATGCACACGTACTTCGACCCCGGCCCGGCCGCGCCCGGCGCGACGCCGGCGGCGGACGAGCGCGCGCCGGTGGAGTTCCTGCCGTGGCTCGCGAGCTGGGTCGCGCTCACGCTGCGGGAGGACTGGGAGGAGGAGGAGAAGCGCCGCTTCATCGGCCGCATCGTCCCCCTCTACCGCCTGCGCGGCACGAAGGCCGGGCTCGAGCAGATGCTGCACACCTACACGCGGATGGGCGTCGAGATCACCGAGGACGAGAAGCGCCCGCACTACTTTCACGTGAACATGAAGCTGAGCGAGCGGGACCAGCTCCTGCTCCGCAGGAAGGAGACGATCGCGAGCGCGATCATCGACCGGGAGAAGCCGGCCCACACCTACTACGAGCTCAACATCGACGTGCCCACGATGCAGGTCGGCGTCAGCTCGACGGTGGGCGTGGACACGCTGCTCGGCAGCCCCTGAGCGAGGACGCGCCACGAACGAGGAGAACGACCATGCCTACCGACAAGGATGTCGTGAAACGAGTCCGCTACTTCCACGGCGAGTTCCTCCAGGCGGAGGACTTCACCCAGGAGCAGAGCTACCACGTCGACCGCCACCGGCGCCACCAGCGCACGGCGCACGCCGACGGTATCGCCCACGGTCTGGAGGTGAGGCTCGCCTTCGTCGACCAGGCGATTCACGCGGAGGTCGCTCCGGGGACGGCGGTCGACGCCGCGGGCCGCCAGATCGTCGTGCGCGCGCCGCTGCGCTCCGAGGATCTGAGCGTGTTCCGCGAGAAGACCCTCGTCCTCTACCTGTCGTACGACGAGCGCCTGTCCGACGAGTCGAGCGACGTGGGCGGCCACGGCCACACCCGGTTCGAGGAGGCGCCGAAGCTCGAGGTCGCCGAGGAGGGAACGGCACCGGCCGCCGGCGCCGACGCGGTGGCGTTGACGCGCGTGCCCATCGACCGCTCCGGAAAGCCGGACCTCGACCCGTCCGTGCGACGCCACGCCGGCCTCAAGCTGCCCGCGTCTCCCAACAAGGACCTGACGCTGCGCTACCGGCTGCGCTCCGACCTCTTTCCGTTCGGGCACGCCTTCCTCGACGGCAACCTGGCGGTGTCGGGCTTGCTGGCGGTGGGAAGCCCCGTCGACGTGCGCCAGGTGCCGCGCACGGGGAGCCATCCCTCCGACGTGCGCGGGTTGTACGTCACCGCGAACATGGACCCCCAGGGGCAGGGCGTCGAGTTCCGGCACACCAACGGCACCCAGGGGATCGGCTTCGGCTACAACACGATCTACGCCACCGGGTCGAACGCCAACCAGTCGCTGAACCTCCTGGCGCGGCCCCAGGGGGAGATCCTCGCCAAGAGCGCGTTGCGGGCGTCGCAGGTTCTGCGGGTCGATCGCTCGATCGACTTCGGGACGCGCACGGCTCAACTGATCAACCTGTTTGGAACCCAATACGCCATCGGGATCCAGAGCAGCACGCAGTACTTCCGGACGGCGAAGTGCTTCGCATGGCACCGGGGCGGCTCCCACCACAACGAGGAGGGCAACGCCGGAGGCGGAACGGTGGACATGGTCCTGAACAACGGGAAGCTCGGGCTCGGGGGCTTGAGGAACCCGAGCGCGCGGTTCGACGTCGCCTCCGGGAACCGCTCGGGGAGCCATCCGACGAACGTTCTCGGCCTCTACTTGACCTCGGACTGCGGGAGCGCGGATAGGGGCGTCGAGTTCCGACACAACAACGGCACCCAGGGGATCGGCTTCGGCTACAACACGATCTACGCTACCGGGTCGTACTCGAAACAATCGCTGCACCTCCTGGCGCAATCCCAGGGCGAGATCGTCGCCCAAAGCGCCCTGCGGACGCAGCAGACCCTGCGGGTCGACGCTTCCATCGAATTTGGAACCCGCACGCGTCAAATGATCAACCTCTGGAAAGCCGAATACGGCATCGGGATCCAGGGCGGCACGCAGTACTTCCGGACGGCGCGCGACTTCGCCTGGCACCGAGGTGGCTCCCACAACGACGGCGACGTGAACGCCGGAGGCGGAACGGTGGACATGGCCCTGCGCAGCGGGAAGCTCGGGCTCGGCCCGACGAACCCGAGCGCGCGACTCGACGTCAGCGACGGCGGCCGAACACACAGTCATCCGACCAACGTCCGCGGTCTCTACGTGACTTCGAGCTGCAGCCCCGCCGGTCAAGGCGTCGAGTTCCGACACAGCAACGGCACCCAGGGAATCGGCTTCGGCTACAACACCATCTACGCGACGGGCACCAACGCCGACCAACCGCTGCGTCTCAGGGCTCGTGGGAAGAACAGCGTCGAAGTCCAGAGCAAGCTCACGGCGCCGAGCGCGGACATCTCCAGCGTCGGTATCGGCACCCTCGGACCGTATCCCTACGAGACGGTCGGCACGCCCGTCTCCAACCACAACCTCAGGCTCTGGTCGCAGCAGGCCATCTACTTCCACACGGGTGGCAGCAATGCACCGAAGGCCAGCCTCGACGTCAACGGCAGGTGGGGCGGGTCCAGCCGCGAGATCAAGGATCAGTTCGGCTCGTTGTCAGCGCCGGAGGCCCGGGACCTGCTGCGCGGTCTGAACCCCGTGACCTTCGCCTACAAGGCCGACCCCGAGAAGAAGAAGCACTGCGGCTTCATCGCCGAGGAGGTCCCTGACGTGTGCGCGAGCCCCGATCACAAGTTCATCAGCGAGTGCGACATCACGGCGATCGTGACCCGCGTCGTGAAGGAGCACGCGGAGACGATCCGGGAGCTCTCCCGGCGACTGACCTCGCTCGAGGCCGCGGCGGCGGGAGGCCGGCCGTGAGGGCGCGGCTGGAGAAGCGGCGCGACAAGCTCCGCGCGGAGTTCAACGCCGGCGGCGAAACTCTGGCGGAGCTGGCGCGGGAGCGCTCGAACCTCGAGAGCGTCCTCCTGCGCATCCGCGGCGCGGCCGACGTGCTCGCGGAGGAGTCCGCCGCCGGCGACGGCGCCGACGCCGACGCGGAGCTCGGCGCGCGCGTGCAGGAACGCCTGGCGGAGCTCCGCCGGGAGATCGAGGACGGCGTCCAACGCTGCGCGGCCCTCGACGCGCGCCGGGACGAGCTCGAGGCGAGCCTCCTGCGCACGAGCGGCGCGATCCAGGTGCTCGAGGAAATCCTCGGCGCCGCGCCGGCGGCGGAGGGGTCGCCCGCGGACGCAGTCCCCCCTTCGACCGTTCCCTCCTCGTGAGCAAGGAGCCCTCGATGCACTTCCGCTCCCAGACGCGAGCCGAGCCGACTCGGACGAAGGCGACCGACCCGGCCGCGCGCCGCGGGGCTCGACCCGCGGCCTTGGAAGCTGCCGGCGGCCTCGCCGCGCGACTCTGCCGATTGCAGAGCACGATCGGCAACCGGGCCGTGGGGCGATGGCTGGCGGGCGGTGGCCTCGTTCAGGCCAAGCTCGCGCTCGGCGCCCCCGACGACGCCTACGAGCGCGAGGCGGACCGCGAGGCGCGCCGCGTCGTGGACGCGCTCCACGCTCGAAGGAAGGAAGCGGAGGGACGACCCGCGGACCTGGTGCAGCGGCGCGAAGAGGAGGAGGAAACGCCGCTCGCCCGCAAGCCCGATCTCCGGCGGGCTGAAGCAGGCGAAGCTCCCCAGGTGTCTCCCGGCGTCGAGGCGGCGATCGGCAGCGCCCGCGGCGCGGGCCGGAGCCTCGCCGCCGACGTCCGCGGCCCCCTGGAGGAGGCGGTCGGCGCCGACCTCGGCCGCGTGCGCATCCATACCGACGCGCGGGCCGACCGCCTGAACCGCGACCTGCGCGCGCGCGCGTTCACGACCGGCAGCGACATCTTCTTCCGCCGCGGCGAGTTCCGCCCGCGGAGCCGGCCCGGCGAGGAGCTCCTCGTCCACGAGCTGACGCACGTCTTCCAGCAGACCGGCGCCGGACCGCCGCGAAGCGTGCGGCGGGCGCCCGGCGGGGAGCTCGTTCAGAGGACGATCTACGGCGACAAACAGGCGGCGCTCGCAGACCTGCACGAGATCCACGAGTACCAGGGCGACGTTTTCGGCGGTATCGAGAGTTACATCGAGAACAAGATCGCCGACGAAGAGGAAGGCGGCGGGTCCGACATGGACGCTCTCATGGCCCGCGGCGCGAAGGCCTGGGCGAGCAACTTCAACGCGAAGGCCGGGGGCTATCTGTTCGAGGCGCAAAAGGTGCTCAATCACCACAACCCGGGGCAGGGATCGTACGCCGTTCTCGGAGCGAGCGTCGAATACGATCCCGACGTCGAGGTCATCCGCGTCCCGTGGGCCAAGCAGCACAAGCCCTCCGAGTGGAAACGCATGGCCAAGGAGATGAAGAGCAGCAACTCCAGCGACCACAGTTACTTCCAAACGGAGATGGTGAAGAAGGGTTTCAAGCAGCTCGGGAAGCGGAACACCGACATGCAGGAGGAGGCCTACACCGACTGGCAACTGGACCTCTGGATCGGCAACTCCCAGAACATCTGGCCCTACCACGAGAACGAAGTGAATCGCCCGGCATTCGGCAACCCGACGTTGAAGCCTTTCCAACCCTCGCTCGAGGAGCGAATCAAGACCCGGGTTTCCAACTACACGCTGAACGACCGTTACGTCCGCGTGCATCTGGAGCATCCCGTCTGGGGGAACACGACGGTCGAGGTCTAGCGGACGCACCGTCAGGGAACGAGCCCCAGCGAGACCGGTTGGCTCGCGGAGGCGATCGCGAAGGTCACGCCGTCGAAGGTGACCAGGCTGTGGTGGAACACGAAGCCGGCCAGCGCCGGGTTCGTCCCGGGCGGCAGGGTCAGCGACGCGCCGCCCTTCCCGTCCGCGTCGAGGAAACCGAGCGTCCCGGCGAGGGGCGCCTGGCCCGGCTTGTTCAGCGTGTAGTTGAACCAGGGGTCGACGTTCAACGGGATGGTCACCCCGCCCAGCGGGAGGCCCGGGCTCGTGCCGGAGAAGGTCCCGAGGATCAGGTAGAAGTCCCCCGCGCGATCCGTGCCCGCGTTCAGCGTCCAGCCCTGGGTCCCGCCCGCCGAAAGCGAGACGTCCGCGACGTCGGCGATCAGCGCGTTGCGCACGGTCTGGTTGACCCAGACGTCGAGCCCCGCCGAGCGGCCGAGCAGCAGGTCCGCGTCGCCGTCGCCCTCGACGTCGAAGACCGCGCTGTCGAAGCCCGCCGCGAGGTCTTGGGCGTGCAGCCCGACGGCGCCGAGCCATCCGGTGGCGGGCTCGGCCGCGTCCTCGCGCTCCTCGACGAGCGTGAGCTCCGCGCCCGCGGCGCCGCCGGGGTTGTGGTAGATGTGCACGCGCCGGTCGAACCCGACGAAGGTCACCCCCACGTCGCAGATGATGACGTCGCGCCAACCGTCGCCGTCGAGGTCGGCGATGCGCGTGTTCGTCGCGATGCCGTCGTCGGCGCCGGCGAGGAAGGAGAACGTGCGCGGCGCGCTCCAGGTCACCTGGCCCGCGGGGTCGGTGCCGAGGTTGTAGAGGTAGAAGTCCTCGGCGTTGTCCGCGAGCACGGCGTCCAGCCGCCCGTCGTTGTTGAGGTCGCCGAGCGCGAAGCCGTACGGGCGCTGGGCCGCCGCGATCTGGAACGAGCTGAACGTGCCGGGTGAGCCCGGGTCGTTGTAGAGGACCGCGAGCTCCGTGACGGCGTAACCCTCGTCCTTGACCACGTCGTTGCGCCCGTCGCCGTTCACGTCCGCGATCGCGACCTCGGGGCACATGAACGAGAACAGCGCGAAGGCGGGCAGCGCGAGCGCGCTCGCGTCGCTGAAGTATCCGCTCCCATCGTTGAGGAGCAGCCGGTCGTCGAGGTCCTCGGCCGCCGGCGCGAGCCCACCCGGCCCCTCGTCGCCGTCGCCGAAGTAGAGGTCGGGCGACCCGTCCGCGTCCAGGTCGCCCGCCGCCACCGAGGTGAACCGCGGCGGCGCGGGGAGCCCGCTCGTCGCGTGGAGCAGCTCGGGGATGCGCGCGTCCTCGTGCAGTAGCCCCTGCCACGCTCCGCCGGAGCTCCCGAGGTTGCGGTAGACGCGCGGGTGGCTGACGGCCTTGGGCTCGCCCGCGCCGAGGGTCGTCGCCGTCACGACGTCGAGCCGGCCGTCGAGGTCGACGTCGGCGAGGACCACGTCGCGGTCGGCGGTCGGCGTCAGGAAGCCCAGGTCGAGCGGCACGTCGGACGCCGCCGCGTGGGTCGCGGTCCGGTCGCGCAGGACGCCCCCTTCGTTCAGGAGCAGGAGGTTCGCGCGCTTGCCCGGCGTCCCGAAGGGCTCCTTGCGCACCGCGACGAGGTCGTCCAGTCCGTCCCCGTCGAGATCGCCCCAGGAGAAGTCGACCTCGGCGTCCGTCCCGCAGACGTCGAGGGGCGCGAGGGCGAGCGAGCCGCCGCTCCGGTCGAGCTCGAGCCAGCGGTTGTCGAACTGGGCGACGGCAACGGATGGGAGGAAGAGCAGGAGGGTGAGGGAGAGAGCGAGACGCATGGCTGCCCCCCTAACCGTACGACGCCGCCGGAAGTCTCGCGGCACGTGCGGAACGCCCCTTGCCCACGGGGAGCCGGCATCCCCGCCACCGCTCTCCGTTCGCCCCGGGCGAAGAAACCCGTTACGTCCCCGCCATGCTCCGCTCGTTCCCCGCCCTCCTGACGTTCCTCGCCTCGCCCGTCCTCGCCGCCGACATCACCGTGGGACCTGGCGGCAGCATCCAAACGGCCATCGACGCCGCGTCGGCCGGCGACCGGGTGATCGTGCTTCCCGGGTTCTACGTCGAGTCGCTCGACATGAAGGGGAAGGCCATCGAGCTCGTCGGCCTCCTGGGAGCGGACGTGACGACGCTCTCCGGCAGCTACGGCACCGGGCCGGTCATCTCGATGGCGCAGGGCGAGGGACCGGGCACTCGCATCCGCGGCTTCACGATCACCGGCGGCTGGGGAGGCTTCGGAGGGGGCATCGCCGGGATTCCCCAGCTCGGACCTCGCGCCACGGCCATCGTCGAGGATTGCATCATCCGCGGGAACCAGGCCTACCGCGGGGGCGGGGTCGCCGGCGACTTCACGCTGATCCGGTGCCTCATCGAGCAGAACAACGCGGGCACGTTTTCGGCCATCGGCTGGGCCGGCGGTGTCTACGGCGCGCCGGTGATGCGCGAGTGCGCGGTCGTGAACAACACGGTGGTCAAAGGATCTTGCGGCGGCGTCTACCTCTCCGGGACGAACCCGGCGATCCTCGAAGACTGCGTGATCGCGGGCAACCGGGCCTACAACGTGGGCGGCGGCATCCTGGTCGAACCGAACGCCACCGCGACGATCCGGCGGTGTCTCGTGACCGCGAACACCCTCTCCGCGGGGTGCTTCGGCTACTGCGGTCCCGGGGCTTCCGGTCCGGCGCTGGGGAGCGCGATCTGCGCCTTCGAGGGCTCGACCGTGCTGATCGAGAGCTGCGTCCTGGTCGACAACGTGGGCGCGGGGGGGACGGCGGGTGCTCCCGTCGGCGCGGCTGGCGACATGACGATCGCGGACTCGATCCTGCGCGGCAACAACGGAGACCAGGTGGACACGGCCGTCGTCACCTACAGCAACGTCGAGGGCGGCGCGCCCGGCCCCGGCAACTTCGACGCGGATCCGCTGTTCGTGAACGCGCCCGGCGGGGACTTCCACCTCGCCGCCGGCTCGCCCTGCATCGACGCGGGCACGCCGGGCAAGCTCGACCCGGACGGTTCGCCGCTCGACGTGGGCGCGTATCCGTTCGCCGAGCTTTACGCTCGCCGCGACGTCGCGATCGAGGGACTCCCGGGATGGGGCTCGCTCTCCGCCGACCTCGGCGGCGTCCATCCCCTGCGCATCCACGCGGGAAGCGGGTCCGCCGGGCGCCCGTACCTGATCCTCGGGTCGGTCACCGGCACGAGCCCGGGGACGCCGGTTCTAGGCGCGACGCTGCCGCTCGTCGCCGACGCGTGGTTCGCCACCACCCTCGCGAATCCCAACTCGAAGGTGCTGGTCAACACGCTGGGTGTCCTGGGGCCCGCGGGCACGGCCGACGCGAGCATCGCGCTGCCGCCCGGCATCGTCATGCCGGCCAAAGCCTGGCACGCGGCGCTCGTCCTCGACGCGGCGTCGCTCACGGCGACGGCCACGTCGGCGGTGGAGCTCCGCCTCGAGTAGCGCTAGTACCCGGCCGCGTGCCCGTCCTTGCGGGACTCGCTCGCGCCGAAGTAGACGCCGGTCTTCGGATCGCGGCGGATCCCCTGGTAGCCGCCGAAGGCGCCCCTGGCGTAGCCGAGCTCGTGGCCGCGCTCTTGGAGCTCCTCGCGGACCTCGTCCGGGAAGCTCTTCTCGAGCGAGACCACTCCCCCATCGGTCATCTTCGAGCCCGTCGGCTGCGACGAGCCCTGGTGCAGGATGCGCGGCGCGTCGCCCGCCTCCTGCGTGTTCATTCCGAAGTCGATCATGTTGACGAGGATCTGCACGTGTCCCTGCGGCTGCGTCGCGCCGCCCATCACGCCGAAGCTCATCCACGGCTCGCCGTCCTTCGTCACGAAGGCGGGGATGATCGTGTGGAACGGACGCTTGCCGGGCGCGTAGGTGTTGAAGTTGCCCGGCTCCAGGTCGAAGAGCTCGCCGCGGTCCTGGAGGATGAAGCCGAGCCCGTCCGGAGCCATGCCCGAGCCCATGCCGCGGTAGTTGCTCTGGATGAGCGAGACCATGTTGCCATCCTTGTCGGCGACGCTGAGGTAGATCGTGTCGCCCTCCTCGAGCGCCGGGTTGCCCGCCTCGTAGGCGTCGGCGGCCTGCTTCGCATCGATGAGCTTGCGCCGCTCGGCGGCGTACTCCTTCGAGATGAGTTGCTCCACCGGGATGTCGTT
The DNA here is from genome assembly GCA_028278425.1 of Planctomycetota bacterium. GTDB lineage: Bacteria > Planctomycetota > UBA1135 > UBA1135 > JANQEJ01. Next base: position 63,039 of record JANQEJ010000284.1, read on the forward strand.
GAACTCGGGGTCCGCGTAGAACTTCGCGCGGTCCTCGAAGGCGAGCTTCTTCGCCTCGACGAAGAGGTGCACGTACTCAGCGCTGAAGAGGCCCATCGACTTCAGGTCGTACGCCTCGAGGACGTTCAGCATCTGGAGCGCGGCGATCCCCTGCCCGTTCGGCGGGAGCTCCCACACGTCGTAGCCGCGGTAGTTGGTCGACACGGGCTCGACCCACTCCGACGTGTGGCTCGCCATGTCTTCATAGGTGAGAAAGCCCCCGTGCTTCTCCATGTACGCGGCGATCGTCCGAGCGATCTCGCCCTCGTAGAACGCGTCGCGGCCCTCCTTCGCGATCGTCTCGAGCGTCTCGGCGAGGTTCGGGTTGCAGAAGATCTCGCCGGTGCGCGGCGCGCGCTCGCCGGAGCCATCGTCGATGGTGAACTGCTCGCTGAACCCCGGCCACTTCGAAAGCCGCGGCACCGAGAGGTCCCAGTAGAAGGCGATCAGCTCCGTCAGCGGGAAGCCCTCGCGCGCGTAGCGGATCGCCGGCGCGAGCACCTCCTCCATCGGCAGCTTCCCGAAGCGCCCGTGGAGCTCGAACCACCCGTCGACGCAACCGGGCACCGAGACCGGCAGCGGCCCGTAGGCCGGGATCTTCCCGTCGGGGCAGAGCTCGCGCAGCTTCTCCAGCGTGAGCGACCGCGGCGACCGCCCGCTCGCGTTCAGGCCGTGGAGCTTCTTGCCCTCCGCGTCCCACACGATGGCGAAGAGGTCGCCGCCGATGCCGTTGCCCGTCGGCTCGACCAGACCGAGCAGCGCGTTGGCGGCGATCGCCGCGTCCACCGCGTTGCCGCCCCGCTTGAGAACGTCGAGAGCCACCTGCGTCGCCAGCGGCTGGCTGGTGGCGGCCATTCCGTTCCGCGCGATGACCTCGGAGCGGGTGGCGAACGGCTTGCCTGTGATGCGGTCCATGGGCACGTGTCCGGCGGCGAGGATCGAGAGAAGGAGGGCGGTGGGAGCGAACTGCACGTAGGAAGACCTCCGTTGGAGCGAGACGCGAAGCCGAGGTTGTAGCAGATCGCGCTAGCGGGCGCGGACCAACTCGCCGTTCTCGAGCATCAGCACCGGACAATACGCGTGCAGGCGGTCACGCTCCCACCACAAGCCCTCGCCCGCGGGCGCGAACTCGTAGTCGTAGACCGTCGCGCGCACGTACTTCGGCGGCGCGTCGGGAAAGGGGTTCTCCTCCAAGAGGCCGAGCACGGCCGGTGAGCCCTCGAGCAAGCGCTGCAGGAAGTCGAGGAACCACGCGTTCCGCGGCGAACGGTAGCTGCCGAGCGCGGCGAACCACATCTGCCAGTCGAGGCGCGGCACGTGCGGCTGGACGACGCCCGGGCGGCGGTCGAGGGGACCGGGCTTCCAGCGGAACCCGTACGCCTTCCACTCGCGTCCGTCGGCGCTGCCCTCGACGACGATCTCGGGGCGCGTCGTGGTCATCACGGCGAAGAGGCCGTAGCTGTTGACCGTGCGGAAGGGCGACGTGTGCTCGAGCGTCGCGTTGATCCAGTCGGGCGTGCGGTCCCAGCCGCGGACGCGCTGCCAGCCCTCGAGCGTACCGAGCAACGCGATGACCAACCCGACCGGCAAGAGCACGACCCGCTGAGCCGTGAGAAGACGCCGCTCGGGATCGGCGGCAAACGGACCGAGGTCGCGCAGTCGCTTCGGTGCGAGGCGGCGCCAGGCCGCGTCGTCGAGCAGCGTCAGGCACAGCGCGGCCGTCAACAGGTTGAAGAAGCCGTAGTTGCCCGTCGCGCCGATCAGGACCTGCAGCCCGACGAGCGGGACGAAGGCGATCCGCTGCAACAGGCGCGGGCCGAAGACCAGGAGCGGGATCGCGAGCTCGACGGCGAGCATCGCGACCACCTCGGCGGAGTGAATCCAGTTCGGCAGCTTGTGCGCGAGGCGGCTGAGCGGACCGGGCAGCGGCTGCGTCCAGTAGTGGAACTGCATCGCGGTGAGCTCGCGCCAGGTGGAGACACCATCGGCGTCCTCGCTCAGAAGCTTCACGAGTCCCGAGAGCACCATCAGCCGGAAGAGCAGCCAGCGGACGAGGAACAGCGCCATCCCCGGCGGCGCGCGGTCGCGCGACGGCCGCGGCAGAATCCGCCACGGCGCGACGAGGATCCCGAGGAAGCCCGCTTCGATCAGGAGCACGTCCCACTGGAAGCTCAGGAACGGATTCCCGGCGGCGGTGACGGAGAGGTACAGGAGCCACAGCGCGAAGCAAGCGACGGCCGGCGCGACGTCGAAGAGCAGCGCGAGGGACAACAGGACGCCGGCGCAGCAAAGCGCGTGCAGCGCGAAGTCGCCGCTCGCCAGCCACAGAAGGCTCGGAACGCGCGCGTAGGCCTCGCCGCCGAGCCGCTCGTGCACGAAGGACAGGTACTCCGCGATCGGCGCGATGCCGTCGCTGCCGAAGAGCCCGTCGATCTGCACCCAGAGCGACAGGAACGCGATCAGGAACGTCGCGCCGAGCGCGCGCAGGAAGAGCCACCGCGCGACGTGCCACGACGGTCGCGAATGTCCGGGTACATGCGTTTCCGGATGCTCCAAACCAGAGCGGAGCCTATCCTCGGCGGCGATGGACTGGCAGGCGATCCGCGAGCAGTTTCCCGCGACGCGGGAGCAGACGTACCTCGATACGGCGAGCTACGGGCCCGGTCCCATCCCGGTGCGCCGCGCCGTCGAAGAGGCGATCGCGACGTGGTCCGACGGCCGCGGCGAGTGGCGCGTCTGGGAGGAGGCCGGGGAAACGGCGCGCAAGGGCTTCGCCGCGGTGCTCGGCGTGCGCCCGGAGTCGATCGCGCTCCTGCCCGCGATGTCGGTCGGCGCCGGCCAGGTCGCCGAGGGCATGCCGGCGCCGCCCGGCGCGAACATCGTCGTCGGCGAGGAGGAGTTCCGCTCCAACCTCCTCCCCTGGACCGTTCAGGAGTCGCGCGGCTTCGAGGTGCGCCTCGTCCCCTTCCGCGAGCACGGCCTCGCGCTCGACGACCTCGCCGCGGCGATCGACGCGAAGACGGCCCTGGTCGCCGTCTCCGCGGTGCAGAGCGCGACGGGCTTCCGCGCACCGCTCGAGGAGATCGCGGAGCTCTGCGCCCCCCACGGCGCGCGCCTCTTCGTCGACGGCACGCAGGCGGTGGGCGCGCTGCGCCTGCCCGTCGAAGTCATCGACTACCTGGCCGTGGCCGCGTACAAGTGGCTGCTCGCGCCGCGCGGCTGCGCGTTCCTGTACGTGCGCCCCGACCGGCTCGACGAGCTCCGCCCGTTCAACGCCAACTGGAAGACGCCGGCCGATCCCTACGCGGACTACTACGGCCCGGCGCCCGAGCTCGCCGACACCGCGCGCCGCTTCGACGTCTCGCTCGGCTGGCCCGCCTGGGTCGGAGCGGCGACCTCGATCCCGTTCGTGCTCGACGTGGGCATCGAGAGCATCGAGCGCCGCGACCTCGCCCTCGCCGCGCGCTTCCGCGAGGGGCTATCGGAGATCGGCCTCGCCCCGCTGTTCCCGCCCGAGCGCTCCTCGCAGATCGTCTCGCTCCGCGTTCCCGACCCCGACGCGACGCGCCGCGGCCTCGCGGAGGCGCGCGTTGTCGCGTCGGTCCGCCACGGCTGCCTGCGCACGGCGTTCCACTTCTACAACGACGAGTCGGACGTGGACCGGGCGCTCGAAGTGTTGGGAGGGCTTGGCGCCTAGCTGGAGCCTGTCAGTCCGTCGCGGCCGGCGCGAACTCGCTCTCGTCGAGACAGCCGTCGTCGATCCAGCGAGCGAGCCTATCCACCTCTGACGGTGCGACAGCAGGTCCGTTGTGCGGCATCGGCGGGAAGTTCGGATGCATGCCCCGCAGGACGAGCACCAGGTGAGTCTCCTCCGCGCGACCGTTCCCGATCTTCGACGCCTCGATCAGCCGCACGCCTCGGGCCTCGGCGGCAAGGAGCTGGTCGCGTGTGTCCCATCCGAAGTTGGGACTCGAGTGCTTGGCGAAGAGACGCGGCTCACGCGCCGTTCTATCCTTCCAACCCTCGACGGCCGCGTCGAGAATCGCCCTTGCCGCACCGAACCGCACGCGCGGCGGGGCGTAGCGGTAGTTGAAATCGGGGTCGTGGGCTAGGTTCTCCGTGTCGAGCAGGTCGAGCGGCCGGCGCGGCGCTTCGTCGGACGTGTCCGGGAGATAGCGCTCGGTCTCGCCGAGCTGGGTCTGATAGGCCGCCGACCCGTCGCCAACCCAGGGGTAGAGCGCATCCTCCAAGAGATGCCCGCGGGGGATCTCGCCCGGCGAGCCCTCGCCGTCCCAGTTTTGGGTCCGCGGGTAGTTTCCGGAGCCCGCGTGCCCGTCACGCTGCCACCGATCCCAGAGGCGGTCCACGTTCGCATGGTTGAGGGGGAAGACGGGATCGAAGGGAGACACGCGCGGGAGGCTCATATGCCCTCCGACCCAACCGTGCATCGCGTCGTGCGTCGGGGCCCACTTCACCGGGGGACTTGGAGAGATGATTCCGGTCTCGAGGGCGCGCCAGAACGCCCGGTAGTCGCCCAACGAGTGCACCCTTTCCAGTTGAACCGCGGTCGGGAGTGCCAGGCGTCCACCAACCGCGCGGTGAAGCGCTCGGCCCCAGACTCCCGTGTAGGGAAGATCGTCCGGGAAGAGCCAGCCCGTCAACCCGGCGGGCCACCATGCGGGACGCTCCGACGGCGGCGGCGCCGCGGGGGCGAAGTACCCGGACGCGACCGGAGCGGGCTGCGAGAGGTTCGAAGGACTGTCTCCGAGGAAGGCGTCGTCGAACAAGGCGTCGAACGTCGCTCGGTGCGCAGTCCAGTCCCAATAGGGGAGGACCACCGACGGGTCGACCCCGGTCAACGCCTTCTGCAGGCGGAGCAAGAACTCGCGGTGCCAAGGAAGAAAGCCCGGGTTCTGGTGCCCCAGGTTGTGGCTCTCGCCGCCGTTCAGATCGGAACGAACGCGAGTGGAGGCGGCGTGAACCGCCACGAATTGATCGTATGCGGAGAACCTCTCCGCCTCGGGCAGAGCCGCGGCCTCGGGCGCGGGACGCACCTTGAGCTCGAGCAACGCCGCCAGGAAGCGGTCGCGTCCCACCTCGGTCAGATCCAGGAAGTGCTTTCGGACCATCATTGACCGTGCCCCCATTCGCGCGCGTGGTTCGTCACGACGTGGAGCGCGGCCTGGTAGCCCTCTGCCGCGGGTTGGCGCGCAAACTCGGCGAAGCTCTGGTCGAGCACTTCCGCAAGAGTCCGCCCATCGCGCACGGTGAGCACCAGGTCCGTCAAGTACATCCCCATCGGCCCCACATCGATGTCGAGCCAGGGCCCCATCCGGTCTGCGCGAACCCGCGGCTCGATCGCCTCGTCATGCGCCTGCCCGCACCTCGCGTCGACGTCGAGCGCGCCCGCAATGAGACGGAGCGCCGCCGCGGTGTAGCCTTCGAAAAGGGAGAGCGACGTCACGAGGCGGAGGCCCGTGACCGCCATCCGCGGGGCCTGGACCCAGATCCTCAGAGTAGAGACGGGAACGCGAACGTCGAGGATGGTCGGACCGTCGGCGGCGACGAGGTAGGGAGCGTTCGAAGCGAGTGTCGCATTCACGGTTGGCTCGTGCGCGCGCCGGTTGCGAGCGCCGAGGAAAGCGCGCCTTGCGTCGGAGTCCTGGAGAAGGGAGGCTACCAATGCGTCGGTCTCAGGGTCGTCGGGCACTCCCGCCAACAGCTCCTCCAACGCGTCCAAGATGGACAAGTGCAACCGTCGACGGTCGGACGCGCGGTCCGGCAGGTCTATCGTGTGGGGCATCTCCCACGGGACCGCGGCTCGTGCGTCCCCCGTTTCCTTCAGCGGTCGTTCCGCCAGGAATCTCCCGACCGTGCGGAGCGCCCCCATGTCCTCCTCGAGCCACGCACGCATCGTGTCGCGCGCCTCTTGCTCTTCGCCGCGCGGGAGGGCTAGGGCGTGGCGCAGCTCGAGGAGCACGCGGCGATAGAGAAGGTTCGCGACCTGAGCCCAGGCAAGGCTCACCGACTCGCGAATCTGCGTGGTGCCCGGGGCGGGGTCCGCGGCCGTCGTCGGATTGACCGCCACCGCATGGGCCGGGCGCCAGCCCGCCTCCGGAAACCCACGGTAGAGGTCGAGGAAGAAGCCGAAGTGAGAGCCGGCCCCCCCGTCCGCTCCTCCCTCCCCCTGGCGCGCGATGTCCTCTAGCGCCTGGAGCGCCTCCGCACGGGTCGAGACGGACCGCACGAGCATCGTGGCCGAACCGAACCAGGTCTCCGGCGGCGCTTGATAGAGCTCCCTGGTTTCTCCGTTCAGATCTCCATCGGGGAGCATCCCGGGATCCGCGAAGACGCGCTGCACTTCATCCAGCACGGCGCCGACGCGGTTCACCGGCTGCTCCAACCGCTCGAGAATCGCGCGGAGCTCTTCGTCGGGCTCGATCGCCGGCATCTCCGCCGCGATGTACTTCGCGAGGCTGTCGCGCGAGAGCGGCTCCAACCGGAAACGGAAGGGATAGAAGAGCGACTCAAAGGGGAAGTCTTCGCGGTCCAGCGTGAGTGGAGCACCGACGAAGCGCAGGAGGTTCTGGACGGTAAGGAGGTGCGCCATCTCCTGCTTCGCGACGTCAGCGAGGCCTCGACGCCACCGCCGAACGTCTGCCTGCGCGCCGTCCGGCCAGTCGGCGTCGGGCCTGCGCTTCAGGGAGTAGAGCGCATACAGGTACTGGACCATGAGCGCATGCTCGATCTCGGCGACCTTGTGGAGGAGGAAAACGACCCACTCCCACGGGCTGAGTTCCGCTGGCCTCGCGATCGCAGGCGCCGCGATGGCCCTCCACTCCAAGACCTCGCGCGGCGGCGCGATCTCGAGACGAGGGAGGAGACGCGCGTGACGTCGTTTCATCAGACGCATCCTCCGTCGATGGCGCAGCGGGCGCTGCGCCGGGCCCAAAAGGTGTGGTCGCGCCAACGCGGCTCGCGGGCGTACACCGCGGCACGCTCGGCGCGGTAGGCGACCCAACACTCGTTCAATCGCCGGCTCCAGATCGTTCGCGCGCTCTCGTGCGACGGTCGTTCCGCCAACAGACGGGCCGCCGCGACCGCGCTGTCCAGCGCATGCTCCAACCCGGCCCCGCAGAGCGGATCACGCGCGATCGCCGCGTCGCCGACCGGCACGACGCCGGGGCCGAGCCGAAGTGCGACCCGGCTGGAGGCGTCGCGCGTGAACCACCGGGGGCTCCGGCGTCTTCGTCGGCGGGGCATGCGCGGTTCCGTGAAGCGCACGGCGAACGATCCGCCCGAAGGGTTTGGAACGCGATAGTCCCAGCCGTCGGGGCGCGCCGACACCACGAGCCACGGCGGGACACCGGCGCGCGAGACCACGCCGCGTGCGACGAGCCGGTCGAGTCGGGCCTGGCGCCCGCCCGCGAGTCGGTGGACCGCGGCGCGACGACCGGTCGAATCGACCACGAAGCGACACGCGACCCGCTCCTCCGCGCCGGCCCGGAGCACGGCGACGATCCACACCGCGCCCTTCCGTTTCAGGCCAAGGAAGCGGGCGCGATCGAGTCGCGTTACATCGGCGGCGGCCACGCCCTCGCGGAGGTAAGGCTCCAGTCTCTTCCGATCCACCACGGCGGCGGGGCGGGGCGAGTTGAGGAAGTCATACCTGTCGAGCCCGGGCCCACCAAAGGACCAAGCGGTTCCCGCGAGGGCGTGAAGGGCTCGATTGGCTCCTGCGCCGAAGCTCGCTTCCAGCCGTGCGCACCCTCCGGGCGAGAGCACCTCGCCAAAGGAAGACACTGGATCGCCGCGGTCAAGGAGCAACACCTTGAGTCCGCGTGTCGCCGCCTCGCGGGCAAACGCCGACCCGGAGAGGCCCGCTCCGACCACCACCACGTCGTACGTCATCCGGTCGAACCAGAAGGAAGAACCCGTTCGTCCTCGAGGACGAACGTTCCGCCGGGACGTTCCACGCGCTTGAGGAAACCGAGCTTCGGCCAGTCGTCGAAGAGCTCGCGCGTGTTCCCGCCGTACCACGGGTAGAAGCGCGTCCCGTCTGCCGTCACGCGATTCGGCCGCCCACCCGGCCACCATCCGCTCCCGCAGACGACGTAGTCGCGCTGCCACGGCACCGCGAGCTCGCGGGTCAAGTGCCCCGGCGCAACCGAGGGCTCCACGCGGAACGGCTCGCCCCAGGTCGCATCCGCGCCGGCGTTCGAGCACACCTCGATTCCGGGGACGAACGACCCGCCGACCATGGCCCCAAGCGCGGCCTCGTCGAGGGCCGCGGGTCGATCCACCTCCGCTAGATCCTCGAAGTCCGGGTATTGCGGTGGCCCGCTCCAGTCTTCGTCGAAGTCTCCCCGCTGCCACGCGTCCAGGAGCTCGTACTGCGTGTCGGTGAGGTCCAGCCCCTGCAGGAGGGGCATGCGCCCCCCGTTGCGCTTGAGGTTCCGCCACACCCACTCCCGATCCGGCCTCTCTCCGGATCCGGAAGACGACAAGCTCGTCAGCAGCGCGCCATCAAAGAAGTCGGCGTCGGCACCGGGGCCGTGTCCGCGCGTCGCGAGACTCGAAGCCCAACGCAGGTCCACGACGCGACGCAGAATCGGATACACGTTTCGCTGAAAGGACGTTCGCGGGCGTGGGATCTGTCCGCGGCGGACGGCTACGTCGAAGGCCAGGTCGTGAACGGTGACGAGGTTCTCCAGCGGCGCCGCGTAGGCCGGCACACCGGTGACGCCCCATGCCGGTTCCACCGTGACCTCGCCGCCCCCGTGCAGACGAAGCCGCGCGCTCACCGGACCGTCGGAGACATCGTCCCACCACTTCGGGTTCCGCAGACCGCCCAGGGACGCGCCGTCCCGGTTCCCCGCCTTGCCGAAGGAACCCAGGACGAGCAGGCGCCCCTCCGTGTCGCGGCGGAGCGTCGCAAGCCGCACGGTTGCACCCCAGATGGCCCCCTCCACCTCGCGGTGGGATTCCGCCGGCGCAAGCGCCACGGGACCGGGATCGATCGGCGTCCGCTGGGCCTCGTCGTGCTCGAATGCTTTCGCGTTCACCAGGTGGACGGTCCATTCAATCTCCCCGTCGGCTGCGGTGATCTCTCGCACGGACGCCGGTGTCGTGGCGCCGTCGGCAAACGTCAGCTCATAGATCCGAAACCGCTGCGCCTGGCGTTTCAGTCGTTCCTCCACGTCGCGGTAGCTTCCGTCCGGCTTCGGCACAAAGGAGAGGGTTGGCGCTTCGGGGCCGAGGAAGTATGCATCCGGACTACTCCCCATCCGCGCGATGCCGACACCGGGATGGATGCGATAGACCTTGCGATTCGCCATCGAACGATCTCCTGCGGTGACGGGCGCCGCGCGCCGGGAGCGTGGGTCGGAGCCGAATGACTCTTGGATGTCGCTCCGCGTCCCCCGACACGCAGACGGCGCGGCCGTCCGCCAACGAAGCCCAAGAAACCGGCGGCACGGGCAAAAAAGGACTGTTCGTCGCCGCGAGGCATCGCCCGCCCGCCGCGGCCCTTGCGTGCCTTTGGAGCCCCGCTCAGAATCGTATCTTGGCCCTAGTGGATTGCCGTTGAACGACCGCCAGGATCAAGACGTCACGCTCCTGCTTCAGGGGCTTCACCGGGGGGAGGAGAAGGCGAAGGAGCGGTTGCTGGAGCTTCTGTACGCCGACCTCCGCCGTCGCGCGGCCCGGGCGATACAGCGTCAGCCGGGCGACCACACGCTCCAGCCCACGGAGCTCGTCAGCGAGGCCTACATGCGGCTCGTGGGGGAGCGCGACGAGCCCTGGGCGAACCGCAGTCACTTCCTCGCGGTCGCATCCCAGGCCATGCGCCAGATCCTCGTCGACCACGCGCGCAAGCGGAATAGCGCCAAGCGCAGCGCGGGGACCCGCGTCCCATTCGATCCGCTCCTCGTCGTCTACGAGGAGCGGGCGTACGACCTCCCGTCACTCGACGAGGCCCTCTTGCGGCTCGCTGAGTTCGACCCGGAGATGGCCCGTGCGGTTGAGCTCCGCTTCTTCGGCGGCCTCTCGATCCAGGAGACCGCGGACGCACTCGGTACGTCGAAGCGAACCTTCGAGCGGCGTTGGCGGGCGGCTCGCGTGTGGCTCCTGGCGGAGATGAGGTGAGGGCCGCCTACGCCCTCTAGCGGTTGACGAGCCGCACGAGCTTCGTGGTCCATTCGGGGCGAAGGTCGAGCTCCTTCTTCAAGTAGACGAGGGCGGGAAGGTTGAAGTGTTCGCGGCCCTCGCTACAGCAAAGGTTCGGAACATCGCAAAGTCGATCAGCGCCCTGGGCGATCACGCCGATGAGCACGTCGCTGACGATGCGCGAAGCGAGCGGGCCCAGACGGCCACCCCCCTGTTCGGCCGCTTCGTGCAACACGTACTCCCAAAGGAACGGATCGTCCGGGAGCGGTCGTTGGCCCATGGCCGTGGCGACGTTGTTGCCCGATCCGAGGTTGAGAGCCCGGGCCGCCATCAGAGTGAGCACCGGCAGGGAACGCTCTTCCCCCGCGCCGGGCTCCGGCGGCAGGCGGGCGAGTTCGCGCGTCAGGTTCGGACCGATGGGGCGCGCGAGCTGCGGAAACTTCTTGTGGGGGTGCAGCGCCGTCGACGGCACCGAGCCGTAACGCTCCGCCGGGAGGGTCAGGAACGCCCACCAGTCGACGGTCCAATTGGAGGGCAGGGGCCGCCCTCCGGCGAGGTGTCGGAACCCCGGCTTCCGCCAGTCCTCAGGGAAGAGCCGAATGGGGGGCAGGCCCGTGTTCAGGATGTAGCTTGGCCGGACCATGCTGTGCCCGAAGCGAAAGACCGCAAAGGCGAACTCGGCGGGGAGACACCCGGGCCGAAAGGAGACACCGTCACAGCCTTCGAGGGAGTAGGCGAGCGGCTCCCCGTCGCGAAACTTGCTGAGCTTGGTCGCCCTCGGCTCGTCCAGGATTCGCGGCAGGTAGTCGCAGAGTACGACGCACTGCACAAAGCCGCGAAGGAAGTCGCGGGCGGCGCGGAACGTGCGCATGGAGTGACGAAAGCCGCAATCCTCCAGGCGGTCGATGAGCGCGTTGTGGCCTTGCTGGAGCGTGAGATGGAGCTGGCTCAGGATCACGTTCTCGTCATTGCGGGAGTCCGGGAGGATCGCCCGCTCCCGGCTCTGATCGTGCAACGTGCGAAGCAGGTCAGGATCCGCCGGAGGCGGGACCAAGCGCCGAGAACCGCCCCCCGGCGCAAATCGCCGGGCGAGCTGACCGTTCTCGCTCCCGCCGATCAGGAAGCGCCCGACCTTATCCGGATCGTAGAGCTCCGGTGACACGCGTGGCCCGCCTCCGTACAGGCAATCGAGGTCGATGCGTGGCGTCCGCAGGTTCGTCGGCGGTCCCAGTCCGCTCGGGTGTCGCTCGAACTCCGTGCGAAAGGTCAGGTCGTGAGTCAGGAACTGACCGAAGTACGTGTAGCCGGCGGGAACGCGCTTGCTGTCCTCGTCGTTTTCAGGAACCTCGTCCGCGAAGAGCCGCTCCGCACGCTTCGCGAGGAACTCCCTCCAGCCCTCCTCCGGCACGGGCCGCGGTTCCGCCTTCGGGAAGAGTCTCGTGTAGTCCCGCTTCGCGAAGGGATAGATGACTCGATCCTCGCGCGCCGGAGCCCCCGTCGTCCGAGCGCGCGGCAAAGGTTCCGAGGCTTCCATCGCCGCCCTACATCGCGAACCGCACGCCGAGACGCATGTCGGCGGCGAGCACGAACAGTTCGCGGCCGCCGTTCGGGGGGGCCTCGTGGGTGGGCTGCACCACGATTTCGCCCTCCACGTCATAGGCGGTCACGCTCTTGATCCACTGGTTTCGGCCCGCGTTTTGGCTGTCCCAAATCGCCATGCCTCCGGAACACCAGGTGATCGCCCCGTTGTCGTAGTAGTAGAGGCCGAGCGTCGACGCGTCATCCAGGTGCCATTCCTCCCAGGGAACCCCGTCCGTGGACGGCGGACCCGCGTACTCGAAGTACCGGGCGAGCCGTTCGTTGCACGCCTCGCGCAGCGCCTCGGGCTCTGGGTTGCGGGGCTTCCCATCGTCGCCGCGAGGCTCCGGCGGAACGATGGCGTGCGGGAACTCTCCCCGATAGACGTAGTCCGGGTAGGAGTCATTCCGGCAGTCCAGCAGGAAGCCGTCCAAGATGTCGCTCCTAAGCCCCGCGTACACGGGGGGAACTCGATCATAGAGCTCCGGGTCGGGCACGACGATCATGTGAAGTTCAACGGTGATGTAGTCCGTCATTTTGAGTCGCTCGTGGTTGGGCGCTGGACGTCAGCGGTCCGACGCGCTTTGGAAGTGGTCTTCGAAGAAACGCCCGAGCGGGCGGCCGCTACGGGCGGGACGGAACGACGTCTCGTGCAAGGCGGCGTTCGGATCGGCCCCGATCGGTTGGGAGAGCCCGTTCCTCGCCGCATACTCGCGCGTGTTCTCGAGCGAGAGCCCCGCGCGCAGCCGGGCTTGAGGTTGCGAGCCCAACCAACCGGGGGCGGGGGTCGTCGTCCACTCTCTCATGCCGGCGAGAAGATCCTGCAGACCGCCGCGACCCGAGACACCGGTTGCACCGGCGTAGAAGTCCCGGGCCCAGCGATGGTGGCCCGTCGCCGTGTCGTCGGCGTAGTCCGGCTGGGAGTGAAACGGTGTCACGCCTAGAGGAACGGAATCGAGCCGCTCGTCCGCCACATCGCCCCACGGAAACTTCCATCCGTCCGGGCCGCGGACCGCCCATTCCCACTCCGCGAGGCTCGGCAACCGAAAGCCGTGGAACTCGGCGAGACTCTGCGCGTCCTCGAAACGCACGAGAAAGAGCGCGAGGTCGAGCCACTCCTGGTCCGGCGGCGATGGCCACCTCAGGGGAGCGGGGCGGCCGGTACGCACTTGGAAGTCGCGATACTGGCGACACGTCAGCAGGCGGACGCCGAGATCGAAGGGAGGAAGCTCCGCCTCCACGCTCCGTCGCGCTGGCGCGCCGGTGGTCGGGTCGGTGAAAGACAACTCGCTCCGCCAGGTTCCGCCCTCGAAGCGGGTCGCTGCGAGCGCTCCGGGTCCAATGTCCCGCAAATACGCCACCGTCTGCAACTCGGGCGCGCCCGCGTCCAACCAGCGATCGAGTTCCGCGAAGATCCGCTCGTCGCGCGCGACGGTGATGCGCCACCCTCTCGGCACCAGATCGAACTCGTGCGCGGCTTCGCCGGGCGTTCTGCCCCGCGCCACTTCCTCGGGTGGACCACAGCTCCCCACGTCGTCCAGCGGCTGGGCGAACACGCGGTAGGGCCCGGGGCTCTCGGCCTCCACGCGAAGCTCAACCGTCACGGCGGGAGGGCGCTCCCCGGGCACGAGGAACGCTCCGGCGAAGAGCGATGCAACCACGGCAGTCCCGACCGACACACGGGGATGCCGCCGCGTTTGGCGCATGAGCCGCCGCCAGAGCGCGGGCGCCCGCGCGCGGACCGGCCGGTCGTCCAGAAAGCGCCCGAGGTCTTCGGCCATGGCCATCGCCGTGGGGTAGCGGTCCTCGGGCCGCTCCTCCATCGCCATGTGACAGATCCGTGCGAGCGGAGCGGGAACCCCAGGCGCGAGTCGCCGAAGCGGGGTCGGATCGGCTTGCTCCACGCGGCGCAGCGTCTCGCGCGGCGTCTCACCTTCAAAGGGCCGTTGGCCCGAGAGCAGCTCGTAGAGCATCACGCCCAGCGCGTAGACGTCCGTGCGCGCGTCGACCCGTGCGCGCTCGCCACGCACTTGCTCGGGGCTCATGTACACGGGCGTCCCCTCGAGGTCCCCAGTGCCCGTGACCGTTTCGTTCCCTGCGTCCCGGGCAAGACCGAAGTCGACGAGGCACGGGGTGGCGTCCGCCCGGAGGATGACGTTGGCGGGCTTGATGTCGCGGTGAACGACCCCCCGTTCGTGCGCATAGTGTACCGCCTCGGCGACCGCCCGGACCCACGCCGTCACCGCCGCCCTCTGCGCGCCCGGCGTCGCGGGGAGCGCCGTCTTCTGACCGGCCTTCGACGCGGAAAGCTCGGCGGCGAGGTTACGTCCCGCCACATGTTCCATGACAAGAAAGGGAAGGCCACGGTCCTCCCCGACCTCCAGGACGCGAACGATCCCGGGGTGCGTGAGCTTGGCAACGGCCTCCCCCTCGCGCCGGAACCGCTCGCGTTGGAGCTCCGACATGCGGGCGGCAAGACGCAGCACCTTCAGCGCGCCGCGGCGCCCATCCTTGCGGTTCGCGCTCGCCCACACCGTACCCCGCCCGCCGCTCCCGAGCGGAGCGATGCGCACCCAGTCGCCCACGCATTCCGGCAGGCGTTCGATCGCCTCCCCCGGCGGGCTCAAAAAGCCCGTGGCGGGATCGTCCTGCGCAAGCATCGCCCGCACCCGTGCGGCGACCTCGGCGTCGGACTCGCGCGCCAGGAGCTCCTCCCAATCCTCGCCCGCGACCGAGCGGCGTTGCGCGCGGTGGTAGAGGTTGACGACTTTGTTCCAGACTTGGGGATCCACCGCCGGTGAGCTTGGCTGGCGCCCCGATTCTCGCGAAGTCACCGGCGACGTCCAATGCTCGGGTGAGATGCATCCGCCGAACGCCCTCAGCCCGTGCCCTCTGGAGCGTGCGACTCGCAGTACAGCTTGAGTCCCCGACTCTCCCGCGCCAACGAGCGGGGTACGGCAAGGGAGGCCCGGCCAACGCGCGAGCCAGCCGGAAGGCCAGGTAGAAGGCCTCCTGGACGACCTCCGGCCATGCGGATGGCTCATCGTCCGACCCAACCGCCCGAGCACGGACTGCCCAAGTCGTTCAGCTACGTCGTTCGCCTGCCCCGGAACAGGACCCGCTTGAACGGGTAGACGTAGGGCCGGCGGTCCTCGAGCTGCGGCAGCAGGAGCTCGCGATAGCGCTCGAGGAACGCCGTGTAGAGCTCGGGCCCAAGCCGTTCCTCGTAGGCGGTCAGCAGCGTCCCCCTAACCCACTCCACGACGCCGTCGCGCGACTCGAGCTGGTGCGTGTAGACGCGCAGTTGAGCAACCCGCTCGCCGAAGCCGAGCTCTTCGAGCAAGGCGGAGTAAGCGTCGGGCGTCAGCACGGGGCTCCTCCGCACGTAACCGCGCAGCGCCTCGCGGAACGGCGCTTCCTGCGCGAGCTCCTCCGCGACGAGGTGAGCCGGCGCGTCGTGGTTGGCCGGCACCTGCACGGCGAGCTGGCCGTCCTGCGCGATCCAGTCGCGCAGCGTGGCCAGGAGCTCGCGGTGGTCGTCGACCCAGTGCAGGGCGGCGTTGGAGAACACGAGGTCGAACGGTTGGTCCGGCTGGAAGTCCGTCACGTCGCGCTGCTCGAAGCGCAGGCCGCCGTTCTCGTGCTTGCGCGCTTCGGTCAGCATCGCGGCGGAGCGGTCAATCCCGAGCGTGCGCTTCGCGTCGAGGGACCGGTGCATGCCCGCCGTCAATTCGCCCGTGCCGCACCCGACGTCGAGCACGCGCATGCCGGCTGCGGGACGGACGAGCGTGAGGAGATCGCGGAAGGGCTGGGCGCGTTCCTCGCGGAAGCGCTCGTACTGCTCGGGTTTCCAGACGTCGGTTGCCATCGACGCAGACTAGAAACCGCGCGGCCCGAAGACTACAACGGTCCGTCCATGCGGAGCGAAGCCCAAGCCGCCGCGAGGGCGGACGAGGTGCGCCGCGGATTGACCGGGACTCTGAAGTCACTTCCGCCGAAGTACTTCTACGACGCCCGGGGATCGGAGCTCTTCGAGGAGATCACGCGGCTCGACGAGTACTACCTGACGCGGGCCGAGACCGAGATCCTGGAGCGCGACGCCGCCGCGCTGCTCGAGCTCGCGCGCCCGCAGGAGCTCTTCGAGATCGGGTCCGGCTCGTCGCGCAAGACGCGGCTCTTGCTCGAGGCGATGCGCGGCGTCGGCGGCGAGCGCTACGTGCCCTTCGACGTCAGCGCGGACGCGCTCGACGCCGCGGCGGCGGCGCTCGCGACGGACTATCCGTGGCTCGACGTCGTCCCCTGCCTCGGGGACTTCGAGCACGACGCCCTGCCCGCCGGCGGCGGGCGGCGGCTGATCGTCTTCCTCGGCTCGACGGTCGGAAACTTCGAGCCGGACGCGCGGCGAGCCTTCCTCGCCCGGATCGGCGCCGCGCTGCGCGCGGACGACCGCTTCCTCCTCGGCGTCGACCTCGTGAAGGACGTCGCGGCGCTGGAGGCCGCCTACAACGACGCGCGCGGGGTGACCGCGGAGTTCAACAAGAACGTCCTGCGCGTGCTGAACCGCGAGCTGGGCGGCGACTTCCCGCTGGACGCGTTCGACCACCGCGCGTTCTACGACGGCGAAGAGGACTGGATCGAGATGCGGCTGGTCGCCACGCGCGCGGTCCGCGCGACGCTCCGCGAGCTCGACCTCGAAGTCCGTTTCGAGCCCGGCGAGGAGCTGCGGACCGAGATATCCTGCAAGTTCCGCCGCGAGGGCCTCGAAGGCGAATTACGTGCCGCCGGAATGCGGCCCGAGCGCTGGTCCACCGACGCCGCGGAGCGCTTCGCGCTCGTCCTGGCACGGCCGACTTGAGGGTGTAGAATCGAAGGGTCCGAGGGACCCGTCCGATGGCAAGGCTCTCGCCCCTTCCGTTTCGCAAGCTCGGGCGACGCCCGGTGGAAGGCCGCCTGCTGGTGCACTTCCGCGCGCGGCCCGATACGGTCGCGACGCTCGCCCCCGACGCGCGCCCGAAGCTGATCCGCGGCTACGCCCTCCTCGCGGTGTGTTACACGCGCTTCGGCGGAGTCGGTCGCTGGCTCCCGCGCGGCGCGCCGCAGCGGTTGTCGTATCACCTGGCCCTCGAGCACGGCCACTGGGCCCTGGAGCGCTTCGAGCGGGACGACCGGCGCTTCGAGTTCGAGGACACGCGCTTCAAGGTCGCGCTCACCGTCCTCGCCGGCGAGGAGGAGGAGCTCCACCTCGCCGGGGAGACCTGCGCGCTCCCGACCGAGTCGGTCTTCGCCAACGGGCGCGAGGCCGCCGCTTTCCTCGCCGAAGACGAGGAGCTCCGCCCGGGCGAGGACCGCGCCCTCGAGCCGCTGGCGGTGCGCGCGCTGCGCCACGCGTTTCCAGCGGACGCCCTCCCGTCGGACGTGCTGGAGTTCGACAGCGCGTTCCGTTTGGTCAACCGCCGCGCGCAGCCCGCGCCGAGCGAAGCCAAGCGCGCGCGGCTCGAGCCCGGCACCTCGTCCGCCTCGGCGTTGCCCTCCGTCTGACACCACCGCGCAAGGTCTCTTCCGATGTTCCTAGCGACCGCTCTGTGCCTCCTCTCCCCCACCCTGGCGACGGACAAGCTCTACCAGGAGGACATCGCCTTCGCGCTCGACGCGCTCGAGGAGCAGTGCGGCCACTTCTTCAAGCCGAAGGACATCGACTGGAAGAAGGTTCGCAAGGAGTTCACCAAGGCCGCGAAAGAAGTGGACAACGATCGGGACCACCGCGTCCTGCTCGTCCGCCTGATCGCGCGCATCAAGGACGGCCACGCGCAGGTCCGCTTCGTCGGC
>JANQEJ010000286.1 GCA_028278425.1 Planctomycetota bacterium
GCCTTCGGCCTGACCGCCCGAATCCGGCGATTCCACGAGACCGAAGTCGTCTCGATCGGCCTCCCAGAAATCGGCCTTTGTCGGCCGGGCCTCTAGGCCCGGAGCTTGACGCTCGCGCCGAACGCCGTCGCCCTAGAAGTCGCCCTCGCGGATCATGACGTTGTCGAAGTCCGTGTCCGGTCCGTCGCCTCCGGGAACGCCGTCGGCGCCCCAGCAGATGACCCGCGGCTTCGTGTTGCCCTCGCTCGGCTTTTCGTAACCGTATTCGTTTCCCCAAGGGTCGATCAGGGAGTCGGCGTCCAGGTAGCTGGCCCCGTTCTCGTCCAGCTCCGCCAACGGTTGCAGACTGTCGGGGTAGTGACCCATGTTCTGGACGGCGTAGTCCTCCAACGCCTGCTCGATCGTCACGATGTCCGCCTTGGCCATCACGCGCGACGCCTCGTTGAGCCCCTCGGCCACCCGCGGCGTGATAAGCACGAGCGCACCGAGGCAGCAGCCGGGAATCAGGATCACGACGGCGAGCAGGATCCAGACCCAAACGGGGATGCCTTTGCGCTTCCCCTCGTCGACTTCCCCTTCGACCATGCGAGCGAGCATACCGTCTTTGCTTGGCACGAGCGCGCGATCGGAACAGACTGAGGCGAGGAGGCGATCATGAATCTCCAGAGAATCGGCGCGCTCCTGCCGCTGGCGCTGGCCGCGCCGCTCTCGGCGCAGGCCGCGCCGGACGACGCGGCGATCGACGACGTCTTTGCAGAGTGGGACCGGCCGGACGCGCCCGGCGCCTCGGTCGCCGTGGTTCTCGGCGGCGAGGTGGTCTTCGCCGACGGGTACGGCTGCGCGCAGCTCGAGTACTCGATCCCGATCGAGGCCGAGACGGTCTTCCACGTCGCCTCGGTATCGAAGCAGTTCACCGCGATGTCCGTCGCGCTGCTCGCGGTGGACGACGCGCTCTCCCTCGACGACGAGGTGCGCGACCACGTCGAGGAGATGCCGGACTTCGGCAGCCCGATCACGATCCGCCATCTCCTGCACCACACCAGCGGCCTGCGCGACCAGTGGGAGACGCTCGCCCTCGCGGGCTGGCGGCTGGACGACGTCATCACGACCCGGCACGTGCTCGACCTCGTCCGACGCCAGCGCGAGCTCAACTTCCCGCCGGGCGAGCGGCAGCTCTACAGCAACACCGGCTACACGCTCCTCGGGGTCGTCGCGGAACGCGCTTCCGGCCGGCGATTTCCGGAGCTGACGCACGAGCGGATCTTCGCGCCGCTCGGGATGGAGAACACGCACTTCCACGACGACCACGAGCACGTCGTTCCCAACCGGGCCTACTCCTACTACCGAGCCGACGACGGCTACAAGAAGAGCGTGCTGAGCTACGCGAACGCCGGCGCGACGAGCCTCTTCACGACCGCTGTCGACCTCGCCCGCTGGCTCGACAACTTCGACCACGCGCGCGTCGGCGGGGCCGAGGCGATCGAGCTGATGCAGGAGCGCGCCGTGCTGGCCGACGGCCGCGAGCTCGGCTACGCCCTCGGAATCTCCCACGGCCTCCACCGCGGCTGGCGCACGCTGGGGCACAGCGGCGGCGACGCGGGCTTCCGCAGCTACGTCGTGTGGTTCCCGGAACGGAGGCTCGGCGTCGCGGTGCTCAGCAACGTCGCGAGCTTCGACCCGCAGGGCCGCGCCATGGACGTTGCGGGCCTCTTCCTCGACGCGGATGGGCCGAACGAGCGGAAGGACGCGTCGCCGCGCGACAAGAAGGAGCGGGCCGAGGAGATCGAGCTCGACCGCGAGGTCCTCGAGGGCTTCGAAGGCGGCTACGCGATGGAGGACGGCTACCCGCTTCACATCAAGCGGGTCGGGAGCAACCTCACCGCCGAGAGCGGGGAGCGCTTCCGCAAGCGCTTCTATACGGAATCCCCCACCGCCTTCGCCACGCGGCTGGGGGACGCGCGGCTCGTCTTCAACGGCGATTCCGGGTTGGAGCTCCACCGCGAGGGCGAGACCTACCGCTTCGCGCGGGTGGAGGACGCGACGAGCGTCGACCTGGAGGTCTACGCCGGCCTCTATCACAGCCCGGAGCTTTCCACCCTCTACACGCTCGCCGTCGAGGAAGGGGCGCTCGTCGCACGCCACTTCCGCCACGGGCGAACGGAGCTGAAGCCCTCCTGGCCCGACCGCTTTCGCAGCGGCTGGTGGTTCTTCCGCTCGCTGCGGTTCGAGCGCGACGACGCCGGGCGCGTCACCGGGTTCCGGGTGAGCTCCGGCCGAACGCTGAACGTGCTCTTCGAGCGACTCTGAGGGGGCGGCCGGCCTATCATGGGCGCATGCTCCCGCGCTTGATCTTCGCGGCGCTCTTCGCCCTTGCCCTTGCGCAGGAAGCCGAACGGAAGCCGGAGAAGCCGGTCAAGCTCACGGTGACCTACCTCGCCAACGAGGGCTTCCACGTCCGCCTCGGCGAGCGCGACTTCGTGATCGACGCCTTCGTCGCCGAGCCCTATTCGATCTACGCCTCCGTCCCCGAGAAGGTCTACTCACGCCTCGTCGGCGGCGAGGAGCCCTTCGGCGCGATCGAGCTCGCGCTCGTCAGCCACGTTCACGGCGACCACTTCCAGGCGAAGGCGGCGGAGCCGTACCTCGAGAGGCACGACGAGACGGTGCTCGCCACCTCTCCGCAGGTCCTGGCGAAGCTCGACGAGACGCTGGCCGGGAAGGCGAAGGCGTTCCTTCCGGAGAACGGCGAGGTCGAGACGCTTCGACTCGAGGGCATCCGCGTCGACTTCCTGCGGCTGCCGCACAGCGGAGCCGCGAACCGCGAGATCCAGAACCTGGCGCACGTCGTCGATCTCGGCGGCGTCCGCGTGCTGCACCTCGGCGACGCGGACGCGTCCGCGAAGAACCTCGAGCCCTACGCGCTCCACGAGCGCGAGCTCGACGTGGCCTTCGTCCCCTACTGGTGGCTGCACTCCGCCGACGACCGGCGTCTGGTGCGCGAGGCGATCGCCGCAAAGCACGTCGTCGCCGTACACGTCCCGCCGGCCGAGATCGACGACGTGCGCGAGCATCTCGCGGAGCACGCGCCGGAGGTGATCCTCTTCGAGAAGGCACTGGAGACGCGCGAGCTGGCGCCCTTGCGGTCGCGTTAGAGAACTTCCCTTTCGTCGCGAACTCGCGTTCGCCCGCGCTTCGCGCGAGAAAGCGTCCACTTCCGCGAGATCCAAGAAGAGTGGCTGAGCTTCATCGAGGAGCTCGATTAGCCCGAGCCGGCCCGGGCTGGCATCCGGAGGTCGGGCAGCGCAGACTCACGTCGCATGCCCGACCGGCCTTACCTCTACTACGAGCTGACCAACAGCATCTGCTCGGAGTGCTACCGCAAGGTCGAAGCGAAGATCGTGTTCGAGGACGAGCGCGTCTACATGCTCAAGCGCTGTCCCAACCACGGGCACGAGCGCGTCCTGATCTCGACCGACGCCACCTTCTACCGCAAGCAGCGCGACTTCGCGAAACGCGGACAGGTTCCGCTGAAAGCCAACACCGCCACCGTCTACGGCTGCCCGTACGACTGCGGGTTGTGTCCCGACCACGAGCAGCACAGTTGCCTGGCGCTGATCGAGATCACCGACCACTGCAACCTGACCTGCCCGGTGTGTTACGCGGAGTCGTCGCCGCAGCGCGTCCGCTACCGCTCGCTGGAAGAGATCCGCTTCATGCTCGACCGCGTCGTCGAGAACGAGGGCGAGCCGGGCATCGTCCAGATCTCGGGGGGTGAGCCGACGCTGCACCCCGAGCTGTTCGAGATCCTGGCGGAGGCCCGGCGGCGGCCGATTCAGCACCTGATGCTGAACACCAACGGTATCCTGCTCGCGCAGGACGACGAGCTCGTCGAGCGGCTCGCCGGCTTCCTGCCCGGCTTCGAGATCTACCTCCAGTTCGATTCGCTGCGCGAGGCGCCCTACCGCGACCTGCGGGGCGCCGACTTGCTCGAGCTCAAGCTGCGCGCGCTCGACAAGCTCAACGCGCACGGCCTGTCGACGACGCTCGTCACGACCCTGAAGCAGGGCGTCAACGACGACGAGATCGGCGCGATCGTCGACTTCGCGCTGGAGCAACCGTGCGTACGCGGCGTGACCCTCCAGCCGGTCCAGGACGCCGGTCGGACCGAGGGCTTCGATCCGGCGGTGCACCGGCTCACGCTCGGCGAGGTGCGGCGGAAGCTGCTCGCCCAGCAGAGCGTCTTCGCCGAGGACGACGTGATCCCGGTGCCGTGCCATCCCGACTGCCTGGCGATGGCGTACGCGCTCAAGCTCGGGGGCGAGGTGCTCCCGCTGTCCGGAGCGGTCGACCCGGCGCTGCTGCTCGAGGCCGAGCAGAGCTCGCTCGTCTTCGAGCGCGACCTCGCGCTGCGCGAGCGCGTGTTCGACCTCTTTTCCTTGGGGCACTCGCCCGAGTCCTCCACCGGCGCGCTGGGGCGGCTCCTCTGCTGCCTGCCCGAGATCGACGCGCCGGACCTGCGCTACGAGAACGTGTTCCGCGTCCTGATCCTGCAGTTCCTCGACCCACACGGCTTCGACGTGCGCGGCGTCAAGCGCGCGTGCGTGCACATCGTCCATCCGGACGGCCGGGTGATCCCCTTCGACACGTACAACCTGTTCTACCGCGACGACAAGGAGCGGCTGCTCGCGAAGCTCACCGGCCGCGAGGCGCCGGCGGAGGTTCCCTCCGGCAGCGGTTGAGCCGCGATGCTCGAGCCGGAAGCGTACAACCTCGTCGAAGCAACTCCTCAAGAGATGTTGGCCTCCGCGGCCGAGTCGGCTTGCTCGCTGGGCCCAGCAGGCAGCACCTCCTCTCCCGAAAGCGCCTTGTTGATGCTGCGGACGGCCCGTCGTCCGAAGCCCATTGGGACCCTCGCGAGCCGATCCTCGGGGAGCGGGAAGGAGCTCAAAGGAGACGGGTCAATGGCGACGAGCTGGCAGTCTGAAGAAACATACCTCTCGATGAGCTCGTTGATGTAGTCATCGCGGAACGCGAAGCCAACAAACAACACCTTCCCGGCCTTCGTCAGACACCGAGCCAAATGCTCGTGGAATGACCGAAAGGGCTCGCTGTCGGGCGATCCCTTGTGACCGGGGAACACCGCGACGTGCTTCTTGAGGTCACCACGAAACCCCGGCGTTCCAACGTAAATGGTCTCGCTCTCCGCCTCTTTGGCCCAGTCCACCGAACCGTGGAGCTTGGTGAACCGAAGGTAGGTGCCTTTCGGTTGGTCCGACCAGGCCATCAGGTCCAGAGTTTCGAACACGTTCTTCCGCACTCGCCCGTCGAGGACCCGAAGACCCGCCTCCTGCAACTGGCGGAGTGAAGACTCGATCACCACGTCATAGTTCGTCGTGAACACCTCAACCTCGGGATCCTCTCCGATGGCGTATTCGAGCAAGGGTCCCCAGGTCTTGCCTAGTCTCGCGGTTTCGGGCTCTGCCCCATAGAACTGAAACACCTGCTCGTTCACGCGAGCTACCAGACTCTCAAAGGGCCCTCTCAGTGAGACCACGGCATTGGTGAGCGCGGGGCTCAGGTTCCCGGACTGGCCGGCCAGTCCGATGAGTCGATTGCCTTGGAGCGCCCATCCGAAAATGGTCTTGGGGTCCTGGGTAGACTCCAATCCCGACCGAAGCTCGGACAGCGTCCAGAGGACTTCCTCGATGTCCGGTTCGTCTCTCTCGTGAACCTCCCGAAGGTATTGCAGGATCCAACGGAATCGCGAGTCCCCCGCGATCGATTCGGGCAACCGCTCAAAGAACCCCCGAGTGGTCGGATACCGCGCGGCATCGACGGCCGCGGATGCTCCTGCACCGGCGAAGATGACCATCATGTCTAGGACTCCCGCGAGAGCTGAATTGCGCGCGTAGCATATCAGGGCAACTGTTCGCCAGCCGCAGCGCCGCACTTCGAGATCCGACCTTTTTCGCAACTACCCGTTACGCTCGCCGCAACGTCTGCATTCCTCCTGCGGACGCCATGGAGAGCCCCGACCACACCGCCTCTCCCGAGGAGCTGCTCGAGCACGCCGCCTGGATCCAGGCGCTGGCGCGAGGGCTCGTGCGGGACCCCAGCGCCGCCGACGACCTGGTCCAGGAGACCTGGCTCGCCGCGCTGCGGCGGCCCCGCGCTCCGGGCGAGGCGACGCGGGCGTGGCTCGCCACGGTGATGAAGAACTTCGCGCGCCAGCGGGCGCGGAGCGAGGGCAGCCGCGAGCACCGCGAGCGCGTCGCGTCGCGGGACGAGTCGCTGCCCTCGCCCGACGAGCTGCTGGCCAAGCTGGAGAAGCAGCGCCTGCTCGTGGACGCCGTCGCGCGGCTGCGCGAGCCGTACCGCGAGAGCGTCATCCTCCGCTACTACGAGGGCCTCTCCGCGCCGGAGATCGGGCGCAGGCTCGGACTCGACGCGGGCACGGTGCGCGTGCGTTTGCAGCGCGCGCGCGAGCTCCTGCGCGAGGACCTCGACCGCACTTTCGGCGGCGACCGGCGGGCCTGGATGACGGCGTTGCTCCCTCTGGCGGACCTGCAAACGGGCGCTGCGCTCGGCGGCGGCAAGGCCGCGCTTCTGGGAGGACTGCTGGCGATGAACAAGATCGTGATCGCGGCGACCCTGGTGGTCGTCGTCGGAGGGGTGTACGTGCTGACGCGCGGGCGGGATCCGGTGGCTCCGGTGCTGCCGGCGGCCG